>DASVXR010000283.1:0-4881 GCA_036392595.1 Sphingomicrobium sp. | reverse complement strand
CGCGAGGCGACGCGGCCGTATTCTTCATCCACCCGACGACTTATCTTTCCACCGACCGCTGGAACGCGCCGCTGCATCCTCCGGCGGACACCGAGTCCCGCACCCACCTCTTCGTCCAGAGCCAGGCCAGCGCCTTCAATGGCGCCGGCACAATCTGGGTGCCGCGCTACCGCCAGGCGGCATTCGGCGCCTTCCTCCTCAGGAGCGAGGACGCGCGACAGGCTCTCGATTTCGCCTATGCCGACGTGAAGGCCGCCTTCGACCTGTTCCTGAAGCAGGTGCCGAAGGACCGGCCGATCATCCTCGCGGGCCACAGCCAGGGAGCGCTGCACCTGTCCCGCCTCCTGATGGAGCGCGGGTCCGAGCTCAAAGGGCGGATCGTCGCCGCTTACGTCGTCGGCTGGCCCCTCAGCGTTGCCGCGGACCTGCCCTCGATGGGCCTGCCGCCTTGCACCGGCCCCGAGCAGACTGGCTGCATCCTCTCCTGGCAAACCTATGGCGAGCCCGCCAATCCCAACTTCATCCTCGACCAGTGGACCGGCACCAAGGGGCCGAACGGAGTCACGCGCGAGCGCAAGGACATGCTTTGCGTGAACCCGCTCACCGGGACGAAGGACGGAGCGGCGCCGGCAAATGCCGCCGCGGGGACCCTGATGCCCTCGGCGAACTTCACCACCGCAACCATGGTGAACGGCCTCACCGCCCACTGCGACAATGGCCTGCTGATCCTCGGCGGCGAGCTTCCGCAGCTCGGGAGCTTCGTCCTGCCCGGCAACAATTATCACGCTTATGATTATGCGCTCTTCTGGGGCGCCGTTCGCGCTGATGCGCAGCGGAGGCTGGCGGCGTGGCATCGCTGATCACGACTGTCGCGAGCGAATTCGCGGGCGCCGTGTCGCAAGGCAAGCTCGCCGGCCTCGACGTCGGGAGCAGGACGATCGGCCTCGCTATCTGCGACGCCGGCTGGCATTTCGCCGGCCCGTCCGAGACGATCCGCCGGACAAAGTTCACGAAAGACCTGGAAGCGCTCAGGGCCTTCATCGAGCGGGAGCATGTCGTCGGCCTCGTCGTCGGCCTTCCGCTCAACATGGACGGGAGCGACAGCCCCCGCACGCAGTCCGTTCGAGCCTTCGCCCGCAATCTCGCGCCACTCGCCCTGCCGATCCTGCTTTGGGACGAGCGATGGTCCACCCAGGCAGTGGAGCGCGCGATGATCGAAGCCGACGTCAGCCGGGCCCGCCGCGCGGAAAGGGTCGACGCCCTTGCCGCCGCGCATATCCTGCAGGGCGCAATCGATGCGCTGGTCAATCTTTCGCCTCCGCAATAAGCCCCGGCTTCGTGGACCTTCTCTCCATCGATTCGCTGGACGACGAGCAGATCGCGGCCATCCTCGATCGCGCGGAAGTGCTGTTCGCCGCCAATCGCGCGGGCCAGTCGAGCGAGGAGCTTCGCGGCAGGATCGTCTTCAACCTCTTCTACGAGAATTCGACGCGAACGCTCATGTCCTTCGCTACGGCGGCGCACCGGCTCGGCGCATCGGTGGTTACGCTGCCCGTGGAGCAGTCGTCCGTGAAGAAGGGCGAGACCCTCGAGGACACGGCTCGGACTCTCAACGCAATGCGGCCGGATTGCCTCGTCATCCGCCACAGCGTGAATGGAGCTCCGGCGACGGTCGCGCCCATCATGGACTCGCCGGTGATCAATGCGGGCGACGGTACGAACGAGCATCCCACGCAGGCGCTGCTCGACGCAGCCACGCTTCGGCACCGATTGGGTCGCATCGAAGGGCGGAAGGTCGCCATCTGCGGCGACATTCGCCACAGCCGCGTCGCCCGCTCGAACGCGAAGCTTCTGCCCCGCCTCGGCGCCGAGGTCCGGCTGACCGGCCCGCGTGAGTTGATGCCCGACGGAATTGCCTCGCTAAGCATCGACGAAGCGATTCAGGGCGCCGACGTCGTCATGATGCTCCGGGTCCAACGGGAGCGCCTCGAATCCGACCTAGGCGACGCTCCTGGGGAGTATCTGCAGCGCTACGGCCTGACGGCGGAGCGCCTCGCCCGCGCGGCGCCGAACGCTCTGGTCATGCACCCGGGCCCGATGAACCGCGGTGTCGAGATCGACGGAACGATCGCCGACGATCCCGAGCGCTCTCTCATCACGCTACAGGTCGAAATGGGCGTGGCCGTGCGAATGGCCTGCCTGGAAATGCTGGTCGGCGGTTCGGCTTAGCGCGAAGCGAACTGGACCGGAGCGTCGCCCGCGACATTGCGGACGAAGCAGGCGCCACCGTTGCTCTTGAGCAAGCTGCAGCGGGCGACCGCTTCCTGCGTGCTCGAGAAGCCCTTGACCGCGAGGCGGTAGACGGTGCCCTTCGGGCTGTCGAAGCGGGCGGTCATCGGAGCGTAGGCCCGGAGCTTGGGATAGCGCTTCGTCAGCGCCGCCCAGGCAGCGGCGACCCGCTCGCGCGAGCTGTAGGCACCGAGCTGCATCACTGCGTTCGACTTGCCCTGGTGCAGCAGGACCATGTTGTGCGCCGGCGGCAGCTTGACCGTGATGGAGGCGAGCTGCGGCTTCACCGGCTCGTCGATCGCGACCGCCGGGGCCGGAGTGAAGGCCGGAGCCGGAGCAGCCTGGGCAGTCGTTGCCGCCACCCTCGCCGGGTCGGCGGGGGGCGGAGCAAGCTCGGCGACCTGCGGTTGCGGGGCTGCAGCCGGAGCAGGCGTAGCCTGAGCGACCTGCTGGACCGGAGCCGGAACCGGAGCGACGGGCGCAGCCTCCGCCTGGCGGATGCCGGGCTTGGCGATGGCGAGCTTCACCGGCTCGCCCGGATCGATGGCCGCCGGAACCACACCGGTGAGCGCAGCGACCTGGTCCGAGGCATGGGCAGGTTTCGCGAACTGCATCCACTGCTGAATGCGAGCGTCGAGCTGGTCCGCCGGAACGTCCTGCGCCGCCACCGTGCGGGCCTGCGTCCAATCGCCGGTCAAGGCGTACGCAAGCGCCAGGTTCTGGCGAACGCGAGCATCGGCTCCCGGGACACGAGCGACCGACTCGAGAACGGAAACAGCGTCGGCGGGACGGCCCGCGAGGGCCATCGCCAGCCCGTAATCCGACGGGTCGAGCAGATTGTCGTTGTCGCTGAGCAGCGACACGGCTTCCCCGCTCTTACCCTGGGCGATTTGGACCAGGGCCAGCTTGAGCACGACCTGCGGCTGGCTCGGATAGATGGCCAGGGCATCCTTGTAAGCGGCTTCGGCCGAAGCGAAGCGGCCGCCGGCGAAATAAGCGTTGCCGAGGAGGGCGCGGAAACCGGCGTCGTTCGGGGTCTTCTCGACCGCACGCTCGGCGAGGCTGATCGCCAACGGGACGTCGTTCGAGTTGAGGGCAGCGAGCGCTCGGGTCGCCAGGCCCACTTCACCGTTCGCCTCGCCACCGAACCCTGACACGCTGACCGCGTGGTGCTGGGGCGCCGCGCAGCCCGCGATCATCGTCGCGAGCGTGACGAGAGAAGCGGCGGAAGCGAAGCGGAATTTCGACATTGTTTATCCCCTGCGTTTGGCCTTCTCGGCCATGGCGTCGAGCTCGGGCATTTCGCGAAGCAGCCGGTCGACTGCATCGGTCACGATCTGCTGCGCTGAGCGGCCGTTGACCGCGCAGGCGAGCCGCAGCTTCAAGTGACGCTCCGGATCGAGCCTTAGTGTGAATGCCGCCTTGGCCTTGGTTCCCGGCGCCGCGCGCGGCGTCGGCTGATGCACCGGCGTGTATGCCGCGGGCTGAAAGCCCGAGTTCGCCCCATACACGGGTGCCGCCGGCGGAGGCGGAGCACTGTCCTGGACCTCCTCGGACTCCTGGAACGGATCGAAGTCGTCGAACCGCTCGGTGAGCTCGAAAGGCTCCTCGGCCGCGGCCGGCTGTGAAGTTCCGTTGATGCCGTCGGTGGCCTCGAAAGGCTCCTCGGCAGCGACGTCGTCCGAAGGTTCGTCGAAACCGCCGCTGAGCTGTAGCGGTTGCTTCTTCGGCTTCTCCGAGAGCTCCATCGGTGCAGCTTCGAAAGCCGGAGCCTGGTCGAGCTCATCGCCTTCAAATTCTTCGGCCTCGTCCTCCGCGGTCTCGTCGACGGCGTTCGGATCGTAAAGTTCGGCGGTCTCGTCGAAATCCTCGTCCTCCGGATCGATTCCGAGACGGTCGGCAAGCTCGGCCTGCTGGTCGTGGACCGGCGACTGGACCGGCGTCAGGCCCGTAGGATGATAGACTGGCGGTTGCTCGAAGTCGCCAGGCGTCGCCTCGCGCGGCCCGTCACCAGGCTTGGGCGCTTCGTAGCCCATGTCGTTCCAGCCGAGATCCTCGATGCCGTTGCCGACCTGGCCGAAGCCTTGCGGCCGCATCGCCGGGCGAGCGGCGCCCTTGCGGGCAAGAAGACCGGAGGAGAGAGAAGCGAAAGGTTTGGGTTCGGCCACGGCCTTGAGTCCCCTTACTGGCCGACCACGCGACGGCCGAAGCCGCCCACGGGACGCGGACTGGCCGGACCGGCGTTGGTCGCCATTCCAGGCGCAGCGAAGACGGTCCGCCGGAACTGCTTCTCGAGCCGGTCGGAGATGTAATCCCAAAGCTCCTTGACCTCGGTGGCCGAGCGGCCGTTCGGATCGATCTCCATCACCGTGCGGCCGTCGATCATCGAGGCGGCGAAGTCGGTGCGGTGATGGACGGTGACCGGAGCCACCGTGCCGTGCTGCGACAGCGCGACCGCGGCCTCGTAAGTGATCTTGGCTTTTGGCGTCGCCGCGTTGACGACGAAGATCAGCGGCTTGCCGGCGCGGTCGCACAGATCGACGGTGGCGCCGACGGCGCGGAGATCGTGCGGGCTCGGGCGGGTCGGGATGA
>DASVXR010000282.1:0-2544 GCA_036392595.1 Sphingomicrobium sp. | reverse complement strand
GGCCGCTTCTCGCGAGCCATCGTGTCGTAGAGGCGGATCATTTCGCGTCACCCACGGGCCGCGCCTTGAGCTTCCGCTGCGCCTCGACCCAGTCGACGATCGCCCGCCCGCTGGCGTTCAGCAGAGGATAGGTCCTCGACTTGGTCATCCACTCCGGCCGCTCCGCCTTGGGACCATAAACCATGTCGGTGGCGAGGTTCGCCAGCAGAAAGAATAGCGTCACTCCGAGCAGCCCCTTGAGGGCCCCGAAGCCTCCGCCGAGCACGCGGTCGAACGGGCCAAGCAGCTTGTGACGGCGAGTGCTCCCCCCGAGCTTCCACGCGAGCAGCTTTACCAGGACGAAGCTGGGCACGAACAGGATAGCGAAAGCGAGCACCGCGCCTGCCGCGGGACTGGGATGAAAGCTGTTCTGGATGCCGCTCCAAAGCTGCGTGTGAAACAGCTTGAGCATCGCGATGCCGACGATCCAGGCGAAGAGCGAGATCACCTCATGCACGAACCCGCGCACGAAGCCGATCGCGGCGCCGCCGATCAGCAGCAGGAACACGAAGACGTCGAGCGCGGTCATTGCGGTGCGGCTAGCGGCGCTCAGCGCAGCGCGCCAGCCCTAACGGCCGAGGATCTGATCGACGAGCTCGCGCAGATTAACGAACTGCGCGAGCTTGAGCCCCTCGCCGCCCTTAATGCCTTTCGGCCCCCAGGCCGTTTCGAAGCCGAGCTTGGCGGATTCCTTCAGCCGGAGTCCCGAATGCGCGACCGGGCGAATTTCCCCTGACAACGCGATCTCGCCGAGCACCACCGCCTCCGACGGAACCGGCCGCTCCGACAGCGCGGACACCAAAGCCGCCGCCACGGCGAGATCCGCCGCCGGGTCGTTGAGCCGATAACCGCCCGCGACATTCAGATAGACCTCGGCCGTTGCGAAGCTCAGCCCGCAGCGCGCCTCGAGCACCGCGAGGATCATCGCCAGCCGCCCGCTGTCCCAGCCGACCGCTGCCCGCCGTGGCGTCGCCCCAGTCGCGAGGCGCACGACTAGCGCCTGGATCTCGACCAGCACCGGGCGGGAGCCCTCGATCGCCGGGAAGACGCTGGTGCCGCTGACGGGCTCGCCGCGATGCGTCAGGAACAAGGCCGAGGGGTTGGGCACCTCCGTGAGCCCCTGCCCTTCCATGGCGAAAACGCCGATCTCGTCGGTGCCGCCGAAGCGGTTCTTCATTGCGCGCAGGATTCGGTACTGGTGGCTGCGCTCGCCTTCGAAGCTCAGCACCGTGTCGACCATATGCTCGAGCACTCGCGGGCCGGCGATCGTCCCGTCCTTGGTGACGTGGCCGACGAGCACCAGCGCGGTGCCGCGTTCCTTGGCGAAGCGCACCAGCTCCTGCGCCGAAGCGCGGACCTGGCTCACGGTGCCGGGAGCGCCTTCCATAAGGTCCGAATGCATCGTCTGGATGGAATCGATGACGAGCAGGGCCGGCGGCTCGCCCTCGGCGACGGTGGTGAGAATGTCGCGCACCGAGGTCGCCGCAGCGAGACGGACCGGCGCTCCGCCCAGCCCGAGGCGCACCGCTCGCAAGCGGACCTGTTCGGCCGACTCCTCACCCGAGACGTAGACGACCTTGTGCCCCCCGCTCGCGAGCCGCGCCGCAACCTGCAGCAGCAAGGTCGACTTGCCGATGCCCGGATCGCCCCCGACGAGCATCGCGGAGCCCGCGACGATTCCGCCGCCGATCGCGCGGTCGAATTCGGGGATGCCGCTTGGCAGGCGCTCCGGAAGGGCTGCCGGAGTCTCGAGCCCAACGAGTGGAATCACGCGTCCGCCGCTCTGCAGATTGTGCTTGGCAGCGAAGATGCTCGACACCTCCGCGCTCTCCTGCACCAGGCTGTTCCATTCGGCGCAGTCGCCGCACTGGCCCTGCCAGCGGCTGGAGACCGACCCGCAGGCCTGGCAGACGTAGCGTGACTTGGCCTTTGCCATCGACGCAGCTTATCGGAACAAAAAGCGAACGAGAAGGGCTAAAAGACCGCGTCGGCCTTGCCGCCCATCATCTGCTGGCGGACCAGCGGGATCGGCGGCCCGCCGTAGCTGAGGAACTGGTCGTGAAAGGCCTTCCACGCCTTCTGCCCGCCGCGGCTCGCGGACCAATCGTCGCGAAGCTTGCGGATCATGAGCTTGCCCATGGTGTAGTTGAGATAGGCGGGGTCGTAAGTGCCGCGCGCGGCCTGCTGCTTCGCATTGCCGGGGTCCTGATAGCATTGGTTGCGGAACAGGTCGTAGCTCTGCCGCTGGGTCATGGAGCCGGTGTGCATTCCGATGGCCGAGAGAAAGCGGCAGTCGCGCAGGAGCGCGTTCGAGAGCTGGCCGATGAGCGTCTCGTCCGTGCCTCCCCCGACGCCTTCGACCCGCATCATCTCCTCGGTGTAGTGCGCCCAGCCCTCGGCGAAGGCGTAACCGACGAAAACCCGGCCGAACATAAACTTCGACCGATTGGCGTGGAGGAAGTTGAGGAAGTGGCCGGGCCATACCTCGTGCACGGAGGTGAAGAG
>DASVXR010000281.1:0-6932 GCA_036392595.1 Sphingomicrobium sp. | reverse complement strand
GACCAGCGCGTCAAGGTCGATCGTCTCGTCGCGGCCGTGGATTGCGGGCGGGTCGTGAACTCGGGTCTTCTCACTCAGCAGATCGAGAGCAACCTGATTTGGGCGATTGCTCAGGCTATCGTGCCCGGCCCGGAGTGGATCGCCGGAATGCCCCGCGCGCGGCCGATCGGCGAAATTGGCCTGCCGCGAATTACCGACACGCCGGACATCGTCGTCGAAATCATCCCGAGCAGCGACCCGCCGGGCGGAATCAGCGGCCTTGCGGCGACGGTCCTCGCCCCTGCGGTCGCAAACGCCATCTACGCCGGGACCGGCAAGCGGCTGCGGTCCCTGCCGTTCGAGATCGCATGATCGGCGTGCTGCTCATCAATCTCGGCACTCCGGATGCGCCGGACGCGCGCGCGGTGCGCCGCTACCTCGCCGAGTTCCTGAGCGATCCGCGAGTCGTCGAGATCCCGCCGATCGCGTGGAAACCGATCCTGTACGGCCTGATCCTCCCAACCCGCCCGCGCCGGTCGGCCGAGGCCTATAACCAGATCTGGACCAACGAAGGCTCGCCGCTGCGAGCTATCGCCGAGCGGCAGGCCGCCGCGCTTCGCAAGCGGTTCGAGGGCCGTGCGCAGATCCACCATGCGATGCGCTACGGCAATCCCGGCATTGCGGCGGCGATCGCAAAAATGGTTGGGCAAGGCTGCACGAGGATTCTCGCCGTGCCGCTCTATCCGCAATATTCGGCGGCGACGACCGCAACCGCCAACGACGCCGTCTTCGCCGCGCTTGCCGCCATGCGCGCGCAGCCCGCGCTTCGGACGCTTCCGCCTTATTATGCCGACGCCGAGTATATCGACGCGCTCAGCGCAAACCTGGTCAATCAGCTGGACGCGCTGGATTTCGAGCCGGAGCGGTTGCTGCTCAGCTTTCACGGAATGCCGGAGCGGACGCGGCAGCTTGGCGATCCTTATTACGATCAATGCCAGGAGACGGCGCGGCTTCTCGGCGCCGCGCTTGGACGCGACGTGGACGTCGCTTTCCAGTCGCGTTTCGGGCGAGCGAAGTGGTTCGAGCCGGCGACTGACGAGACTCTGGCCGCCTATGCGAAGCAAGGCGTGAAGCGCATCGCGGTTGCGGCGCCGGGATTCGCCGCGGACTGTGTCGAAACGCTGGAAGAGCTCGGAATTCGCGGGCGCCAGACATTCATTGCCGCAGGCGGCGAGAAGTTCGCGCTTCTGAACTGCCTCAACGATTCGGCCGAGGGCATCGCGATGCTCGAACGTCTGATCACACGCGAACTTGCAGGCTGGCTGCCCCAAGCCTAAGCGCCGCAGCCGATTACAACAGGAGGATTCTCATGGCTCGAGTGGCGATCGTCACCGGCGGGACGCGCGGCATCGGCGAAGCGATCAGCATCGCTCTCAAGGACATGGGGATGCAGGTTGCGGCCAATTATGCGGGCAATGACGAACGCGCCCGCGAGTTCAGCGACCGCACCGGGATCGCCGCCTACAAATGGGACGTGGCCGACTTCGACGCCTGCCAGGAAGGCGTGAAGAAGGTCGAGGCGGACCTTGGCCCCGTCGACGTGCTGGTGAACAATGCCGGGATCACGCGCGACGCCACGATGCGCAAGATGGACCATGGCAAGTGGCAGGAAGTGATCGACGTGAACCTCGGCGGCTGCTTCAACATGGCCAAGGCGGTGTTCGACGGGATGACCGGCCGCGGCTACGGGCGGATCGTCAACATCGGCTCCATCAACGGCCAGGCCGGCCAGTATGGTCAGGTCAATTACGCCGCGGCCAAGTCGGGCATCCACGGCTTCACCAAGGCGCTCGCGCAGGAAGGCGCCCGCTTCGGTGTGACGGTCAACGCCATCGCCCCCGGCTATATCGACACGGACATGGTCGCCGCCGTGCCGGAGGACGTGCTCGGCAAGATCGTCGCCCGGATTCCGGTCGGACGGCTGGGCAAGGCTGACGAGATCGCTCGCGGCGTCGCCTTCCTGGTGGACGAGAATGCCGGCTTCGTGACCGGCTCGACCCTGTCGATCAACGGCGGCCAGCACATGTACTGATGGCGGACTATGCTCCGCCGCAGAAGCGTTCGGTGCTCATTGCCGGGCACCAGACATCCATCAGCCTCGAGCCCGTCTTCTGGAATGCGCTGGAAGCGGCGGCGAGGGACCGCGGCTGCCCGGTCAATGCGCTCGTCGCTGAGATCGACGCGGCGAGGCTCGAGGCGGAGAGGCCGCCGAACCTCACCTCCGCGATCCGCCAGTGGCTATTCGCCCGCCGCTGATAGGATGGCGTGGGCGAAGGACGCTCCGCCGTCCGGCGCATGGTTCAGGAACAGGGACGGCTCGACCAGCTCCAGCTCCATGATCCGCAGCACTCCATCATCGTCGGGAACGATGTCCACGCGCGCATAGCTGGTCGCCGTGGGCGCTGCCTTGAGCGCGGCGCGGGCGAGCTCGATTGCCCCGCTCGGCGGCGCCTTGCACGGCAAGGTGACTCCGCCCAGATATTCCTGCACCCGGAAATCGCCGGACTTTGGCCGCTTGACGACGGCGTGGCTGTAGATGCCGCCGAACAGCATCAGCGAGAATTCGCCGGTATTGGCGATTTCCTCGATCAGCGGCTGAACGATCATCGGCTTGCCGCGGCTATCGTGGGGGAGCTCATCCTTCGGGCCGATGCGGTGCGTTCCGTGCGCGCTGGCGGAGATCGGCGGCTTGATCACCAGCCACTCGCTCCCGAAGCGCCGCCGAGCCTCCTCGAGGTCCTCGTCGCAGCATTGCTCCACGGCCATGGTGGGCACGGTCGGCACTCCGCGGTCGGCAAGCTCGGCAAGATAGGCCTTGTCGCCGTTCCAGCGCAGCAGCGCCGGGGGATTAATCAGAGCGACTGAGTCAGCCTCGCATCGGTCTAGGAAGGCGAGCCAGCGATCGTAATCCTTGTGATAGCCCCACGCGACGAGCGGCAGGACAAGGTCGTAGGCGTCGAGGTCGCCGGCCTCGGTCCAGGGCACGGCGTCCACCTGCGCTCCGGCCTGGCGAAGGACCTCGGCCTCGGGATCGTAGGCCCAGCGCCACGGTTCCGGATAGTCCGGCGCGGGGACCAGGAATGCGATGCGCATGCTAGCGGGCGAGGAGTATCCGCGCCTGGCTCGCGATCTGGCCGAGCATCGCCGCGCTCACCTGCCCCTCGGCTCGGGCGCGCGCGACGAGCTGGCGGAACTGGTCGATGCGATCGCGCTGCTCGGCGATCCAGTCGTCGACTGCGGCATCGGGATCCTTGCCTGTCGCCCGAGCGAGAAACTCGATCCGAAGCTGCTCGAAGTCGCGGGCGAGCCCGGCCGTGAGCAGCCGCTCCCATTGGTCGCGCGGCACGAAACGAGCGACCTGCTGCTGTGCCCAGTCGAGGCCGAGCGCTTCACCGAGGCGCGTGTAAGCGCGGGTAACCGCGAGCTCGTCCATTTTGCGCCGCGCGGAAAGCGCCGCGATCCCGAAAACCCCGTCGAGCTCGTACAGCCGCACGAGACCGCGAACGATCTCCTCGCTTGCTCCAAGCGCGATGAGGCGGTCCCGCCTCGCCGCTGCTTCGTTGCGAACTTCGGCGCGGATCAGCTTGGTCGCCGCCGCCGAGATCTTCCGGGCGGCAGGCTCGAGCATTTCGCAGAGCGTGCTCACGCGAGTCTCGCCGCCGGACGCCCGGATGATGTCGGACAGGTGGGCGCCGACGCTCGCCGCGGCGATCGTGAACAGCTCGACGCGCACGGCTTCCGGGAGCGCATCCTCTTCGATTTCCGTCCAAAGCTTGTCGAGATCCAGCAGCCGCTCGGCGACGAGGAAAGCGGACACGACCTGCTGGAGCGAGGAGCCCTCCTCCTCGGTCAGGTCGAAGGCGATTCCCGGCCCAAGGCGGTTGACGAGCCGGTTGGCGACCTTGGTCGCGATGATCTCGTTGCGCAGGCGATGAGCAGCGATCGCGTCGGCGTGCGCCTTGCGCATCGGCTTGGGGAAGGCGTCGAACAGCTGCGGCTGGACGAGCGGGTCGTCCGACAGCTGCAGCTCCTCGGCAGCGTCCTGGAGCACGAGCTTGGAGATGGAGAGGACGACCGCGAGCTCGGGCCGGGTAAGGCCGCGCCCCTCCTGCGCGCGCCGGCCAAGCTCCTCGCTCGTCGCGAGACCCTCGACCTTGCGGTCCAGCCGGCCGGACGCCTCGAGCAGCTCGATCGTTCGGACGTGACCGGGCACCGCCTGCGCGCCGCCCGCTTCCGCGATGGACAAGGCAAGCGACTGCAGCCGGTTGTCCTCGAGCACGAGATCGGCGACCTCGTCGGTCATCTTCGCAAGCAGCGCATTGCGCTTCTCGAAGCTCAGGCTCCCCTCGCGCATCTCGCGATTGAGCGGGATCTTGATGTTCACCTCATTGTCCGAGCAATCGACGCCGGCGCTATTGTCGATGAAGTCGGTGTTGATCCGGCCGCCATGCTCGGCGAACTCGATCCGCCCGGCCTGGGTAATCCCGAGGTTCGCCCCCTCGCCGATCACCTTCGCGCGCACTTCGTTCCCGCTGACACGCAGCGCATCGTTGGCCGGATCGCCGACGTCGGCGTTACTTTGCGCCGACGCCTTGATGTAGGTGCCGATGCCGCCGAACCAGAGCAGGTCCACGTCGCTCTTGAGGATCGCGTTCATCAGCACGGTCGGCTCGACCGACTTGGCCTCGATGCCGAGAAGCGCGCGCGCCTCGGCGCTCAGCTGGATCGACTTGTCCGTCCGCGGCCAGATTCCTCCGCCCTTCGACAGCAGCTCGCGATTGTAATCGTCCCAGCTGGACCGCGACAGGTCGAACAGCCGCTTGCGCTCTTTCCAGCTCGTCTCGGGATCGGGATCGGGATCGATGAAGATGTGGCGGTGGTCGAAGGCGGCGACGAGCCGGATCGCCTTCGACAGGAGCATCCCGTTGCCGAACACGTCGCCCGACATGTCGCCGACGCCGGCGGCGGTGGTCGGGTCCGACTGAACGTCGATCCCCATTTCGAGGAAATGCCGCTGGACGGAGATCCACGCGCCCTTGGCGGTGATCCCCATCGCCTTGTGGTCGTAGCCGTTCGAGCCGCCGCTCGCGAAAGCGTCGCCGAGCCAGAAATTGCGCTCCAGCGCGATCGAATTGGCGATGTCGGAAAAGGTCGCAGTGCCCTTGTCCGCGGCGACGACGAAATAAGGATCGTCTCCGTCGTGGATCACCACCTTTTCGGGGTGGACGACCTTGTCGTTGACGAGATTGTCGGTGACCGAGAGCAGCGAGCGGATGAAGATCTTGTAGCTTTCGGTGCCTTCCTCGAGCCAGCCGTCGCGGCTGCCCATTCCAGGCAGCTTCTTCGGGTAGAAGCCGCCCTTCGCGCCCGTCGGGACGATCACTGCATTCTTGACCAGCTGCGCCTTCATCAGGCCCAGGATCTCGGTCCGGAAATCGTCGCGCCGGTCCGACCAGCGGATTCCGCCGCGAGCAACCGGGCCGCCGCGCAGGTGGATACCCTCGACGCGTGGGCTGTAGACCCAGATTTCGCGCCACGGCACCGGAGCCGGAAGACCCGGAACGAGCGAAGAATTGATCTTGAAGGCGAGGGCCTCGGCCGCCGCCGGAGCGAAGGCGTTGGTGCGGACGATCGCCTCCACCAGCGCGCGCAGGCGCCTGAGGATGCGGTCGTCGTCGATCGAGCGGACCTTGGCGAGCGACGCATCGAGCTCCTCGCGAAGCTTGGCGACCTGCGCGTCGCGGTTCGGCGCCGCGGGATCGTGCATAGCGGTGAACAGGCCGATCAGCGCGGCGGTCGCGTTGGGCGCTCGGCGCAATGCATCGACGACCGTGACGAGGCCGAAGCTGCTCCCGGTCTGGCGCAGGTAGCGGAACCAGGCGCGAAGCCAGACAACCGCCTGCGGATCGAGACCGGCGTAGAGCACGAGCTGGTTGAACTCGTCGTCCTCCGCGATGCTGCAGAGCACGTCGGCGATCGCGTCCTCGATCTCGGTCGCGCGGGCGACGATCTCGTTGGTGTCGGCTTCGCTTCCGAGCTCGACGCGGAAGTCGTGGATATAGCCGAGCCCGCTGCCCAGGCCCGTCGGGACCTCCTCGAGCACTCGGAAGCCGAAATTCTCGAACACCGGGACCGCTTCCGACAGCGGAATCAGGCCACCGGTGCGATATGTCTTGAGGCGGAGCTGGTTCGGGGCATCGGCCTCCGAGCGCCAGATGCGGACGCTGCGGTCGCTATCATCGTGCAGCGCGCAGATGCGAAGGATGTCGGCCGCACCTTCCTCGGGCGCCGTGCGAGCGCGATAGCCCTCGGGGAAGGCGCCGATATAGGTCAGCGCAAGACGGGTGGCGCGCGACGCGCCCGCGGCGCTGATCAGCTCGGATTCGACGGCCGGAGCCCAGCCGCGGACCATTTCGACGACGGCCGCGTCGAGCGCTTCATGGTCGGGGTCAGGAGCCTCGGCGTCGATATATTGGGTGTAGCGGATGAGGGCGAGATCGCCGTCGCCGAGCTCGACCGACCAGCTGGTGATCGCGCGGCCGACCTCGCCTTCGAGGAGGACGGCGATCGCAGTCCGGCGAGCCGTCGTCAGGTCCTCGCGCGGGAGCCACACGAAGGTGAACAGCTGCCCCTTGAGGATGCTGCGCACCTGCAGCAGCGCCGGACGCGGCCGGTCGGCCAGCGACATGGCGGTCATGACCAGCGAGCGCACCGACTGATAGTCGACCGTCAGCAGCAGGTCGCGCGGGAGCGATGAGACCGCGTGGCGAAGCGCCTTGCCAGAATGGCCCTTGGGATCGAAGCCGAAGTCCTCGTCGAGCTGCACGAGCCGCTTGCGCAGCACCGGCACTTCCTCGGTCGGTTGCTTCAGGGCCTGGCTCGTCCACAGGCCG
>DASVXR010000280.1:0-5682 GCA_036392595.1 Sphingomicrobium sp. | reverse complement strand
ATAGCGCTCCTCCATCTGCTCGACCGTCCATTTGAGCGCCCGGATCGCCTTGCCGGGCTCGGTGACGACCGGCGCGAGCAGGTGCGGGATGTCGTCGTAGATGCTGAGCTCGAGCATCTTCGGATCGATCATGATGAGTTTGCACTGGTCCGGCCCGTATCGGTAGAGCAGCGACAGGATCATGCAGTTGAGGCCGACCGACTTGCCCGACCCGGTCGTTCCCGCGACGAGGAGATGCGGCATCGGCGCAAGGTCGGCGATGACCGGATCGCCGGCGATATTCTTGCCGAGGATCAGCGGCAGCGACATGTTCTGGTCCTCGAAGGCCTGGCTGCCGATGAGCTCCGACAGCGACACCATCTCCCGCTTGGGGTTGGGAAGCTCGATCCCGATCACGCTTCGACCCGGGATGGTCGCGACTCGTGCGGAGAGGGCCGACATGTTGCGCGCGATATCGTCCGCAAGGGCGATCACTCGGCTGGCCTTGATTCCGCTCGCGGGCTCCAGCTCGTACATGGTGACGACCGGCCCCGGCCGGACCTCGACGATGTCGCCGCGCACGTTGAAATCCTCGAGCACGGTTTCGAGGAGGCGCGCATTGCGCTCCAGCCCCGCGCGGTCGATGTGCTGCTTGGCCTTGGCGGGCGCAGGCGAAAGCAGGTCGAGCGTCGGCAGTTGGTAGCTGTCGCCGAGCGCGAGGCTGGGCTGTGCGCTGGCCGGCTTACGGCCCGCCCCGCGTCCACCAGCGGCCACCGGCTTCGGAGCATCGCCGACGGCAACCGTCGGCTTGGACTTGGGCGGAGCGGCCGGAACGAGCCTCTCCTCGGCGATTTCGGTCCTGCGCGGCGGCGCGGGCCGCTCGCGGGCGCCTCGCCGAATCAGGCCAAGGAGCCAGTCGCGCTCCTCGGGAGCGAGGCCGAGCGCGAAATAGCCGAAGGCAAGCCCGCCGAGCGCGAACAGCAGCAAGACGGTCAGGCGGGCGGGCCCTTCGACAGAGGGGTTGCGGATCAGATCCAGCGCCGCGTCCACGCCATATGCCGCGGCAAGGCCGATCGCGCCGCCCCAGCCTGCCGGGAGACCCGACACCGCCGAGCCGCTGGTGAGGCTGAGCGCGATGCCGATGAGGATTGCGCCCGTTGCGGCAAGCAGCAGCGCGCGCACGATTCTTCCGGCGGGCCGCAGCCGCATCATCCTCACGCCCGCCAGCGCCAGCACGGGGACGAACAGGACCGCGCCCAGGCCGAAAACCAGCAGCAGCGCGTCGCTCGCATAGGCGCCGCTGGTGCCGATCCAGTTCGCCGGATTGCCGCCGGCCGCGGTGCTTAGCGACGGGTCCGTCGGGCTGTGAGTCGCAAGCGCGAGGGCTCCGGCTCCGGAAAGCGCGAAGAGAACCGCTCCGCCGGTGCGGATGAAGAAGCGGCGCACGGACTCGCGCAGCGCATCGCGCCAGTCGGGCGCCAGTTCGCGCTTCGGTACGCGCGCAGCAGCCGTCGCCATTTCCCACCCCCAAGCCGTTAGCGCCGTAGAATCCCCCACGCGGAGTCCACGGTCAAGTCAAGCATTCCTCCCCCAGATTTCTGGGGGAGGGGGACCAGCGAAGCTGGTGGAGGGGCTTGGGAGCAACGAACACGCCCCTCCACCGCACTTCGTGCGGTCCCCCTCCCCTGCCAATGCAGGGGAGGATATAGGCGCCGCATGGACCAGGCGGACGTGATCATCTTCGGCGGCGGGCTCGTCGGCCTCGCCCTCGCCAGCGCCCTCGACAGCAGCGGCCTTTCGGCAATCGTCGTCGATCCGGCGGACCCGGCGCCGCGCACGACCGCCGCATTCGATGGCCGCACCAGCGCCGTCTCCTCAAGCTCGATGCGGATGCTCCAGGCGATCGGCGTCGCGGATCATCTCGCGGAGCCCGGCTGCCCGATCCTGACGATCACGGTTGCGGACGGGCTGAAACCTGGGGGGCTTCACTTCGAGGCCGAGGAGGATGAGCCGCTCGGCTTCATGCACGAGAACCGGCATTTGCGGGCGGCGCTCCAGGCGCGGGCCGGAGCGGGGGCGAACAGCTGGCTCCTGTGGAAGTCGAAAATCGCCGACGTGGACCGCGGCGATCATGGCGTCGTGGTGTCGCTTACAGATGGGCGGAAGCTCTTCGCGCCGCTGCTCGTCGCCGCCGATGGGCGCAATTCGCCCATGCGTGAGGCCGCCGGAATCCGCGTCGCTCGCTGGAAATATGATCACCAGGCGATCGTCTCCGTGCTCCGCCACGAACGCCGCCATGAGAATGTCGCCTACGAGATTTTCTACCCTAGCGGCCCCTTCGCAATCCTGCCGATGACGGACGATGCGGGAGGCCATCGGTCGGCGATCGTCTGGTCGGTGCCGCAAGAGGATGCCGCCGGCTGGCTGTCGCTCTCCGACGAGGATTTCGCGGCCGAGGCGCAGGCCGCGATGGGCGGCTTCCTCGGCAAAATCGACATGCTCGCGCCGCGCTCCTCCTATCCGCTCGGCTTCCATCACGCCGCGCAGATCACCGCCAAGCGTCTCGCCCTTGTCGGTGATTCGGCGCACGCCATCCATCCGATCGCGGGGCAGGGGCTCAATCTCGGCTTCCGCGACGCCGCGGCGCTGGCCGAGGTGATGGTCGAAGGCGCCCGGCTCGGCCTCGATCTCGGCGACCGGCAGCTGCTCGATCGCTACCAGCGCTGGCGCTCGCTCGACTCGCTCTCGGTCGCCGTCGCGACTGACAGCCTGACTCGCATTTACGGAGTGCCCGGCAAGGCCGCCTCAGCCGTGCGCCGTTTCGGCATGGGCCTCATCGAGCGATTCTCGCCGGTCCGGAACCGGCTGATGAGCGAAGCGCGAGGCACGAGCGGCGACCTTCCGCTGCTGCTTCGGGGCCTGCCGATTTAACTACTGCAGCGTGGGCTCGACATCCACGCCGCCGGTCACCGCAGCTCGGTGGAATTGCATCAGCTGGACGAGCAGGTCGGCGCGGCTGGTCAGCGTCTGCTGCTCGAGCAGCGCCTGTTTCGCGCCCACGTCGAAAGGCGCGACCTGGGAGATCGCATTGACCAGCATCTCGTCGTCGAGACGGTTGACCGCCGCCCAGTCAACGGCGAGTCCCAGCGCATCGCCGAGCCGCCGCGCTTCACGCTCGACCTCGGCGCGCTGACCGAGGGAGAGCGGCGGCGGGTCGCCGTCGTCGAAGGCCTCGATGTCCACGTCGGCGCAGCGATAGGGAAATTCGACCTCCGCCTCGCGCTTCAAGCGGAAGCGGTGCGATCCAAGCAGCACGATGTTGAACCGTCCGTCCTCGAGCTCCTCGATCCCGACGAGCTCGCCGACGCAGCCGACGTCGTAAAGCGGGGCCTGGTTGTCGTCGTCGAGCCGGAGCGGCTGGATCATCGCGATTTGCCCCGCCCCCTCCATCGCGTCGCGTACCATCTCGCGATATCGCGGCTCGAAGATGTGAAGCGGGATTTGCGAGCGCGGAAAGAGGATCGCTCCGGGAAGTGGAAAAAGGGGGACCCGGAGCAGCCGGCTCATGTGAAGAGCAGGGCCGAAAGCCGGCGGCGCTGGGCGCTCGACCAGGGGTCTTCGAGGCCCTGCGCTTCCAATAGCTGGAGGAAGCGCTTGCGGGCTGCTCCCTCGTTCCACTCGCGGTCGCGCTTCACGATCTCGAGCAAAGCGTCGGCGGCGGCGTCGCGGTCGCCCGACGCCATCTTCGCTCCGGCAAGCTCGAATCGCGCCTCATGGTCCTCGGGGTTGGCCGCAATTCGAGCCTCGAGCGGCGCCGTATCGACCTTCGGCGCCGAGGCGAGCTCCAGCGCCGCCCGGGCCCGGGCGATGTCAGTCGATTTCGCCGCCTCGTCCGGAACAGTGCCGAGAAATTGCCGGGCTTCGTCCAGTTCGCCGGCTGCGACGAGGGCCCGAACGAGCCCACCGATCGCCTGCGGATTGTCCGGCGCCATCTCGCGTACCTGGCGGAAGATATTGACCGCCCGAGGCGCATCGCCCTCTTCCAACACCTGCTCGCCCATCGCGATGAGCGGCTCGATCTCGGCTTTCGGGACCGCGCCCTCGGGCTCGATCTTCAGCTGCGCCAGCAATTGGTCGAGCACCTTCTTCAGCTGCCCTTCGCTGCGATAATTCGTGAGGTCCGCGACGGGCTGTCCGCGATAGACGGCGTAAACGGTCGGGATCGATTGGATCCGGAACTGCGCAGCGATCAGCTTGTCCTGGTCGACGTCGATCTTGGCGAGTTTCACGCCCTTGGTCGAATAGTCTTCCGCGATTTTCTCGAGCACCGGCGCGAGCTGCTTGCAGGGTCCGCACCAGTCGGCCCAGAAGTCGAGAATCACCAGCGACGTCATCGACGGCTGGATCACTTCGGCTTCGAATCGCTCGATCGATTCGCGCTCGGCTTCGGTGAGACCGAGGGTGGCCACGGCCGGCTTCATCCCTTCAAAATCAGCGGTTGGAGCCCATATGGGCGGCTAAGGCGGTCGCCACAAGCGGTTGTGACGGGCGGCCTTGCGGGACCGGCGCGGCCCATGCTAGGCGCCCGCCTCACCTCCGCCGGAGGGCGCCACTGGCGCGCCGGTGTCAGCTCAAGAGCGGGCGTAGCTCAGGGGTAGAGCACAACCTTGCCAAGGTTGGGGTCGAGGGTTCGAATCCCTTCGCCCGCTCCAGCGCTTCCCAGCGCTTTATCGAAATGAACGAACAAGCGGTCCGACACGCTGTTGGTGCGTGCGCGGTTGGGGAGTATGCGGCTCCGCAACGGAGGACCGCCATGTCCGAACAGGCCGAACTCACGCGCGAGGTGACTCGCGAGAAATTGCAGACGGTGAACCCGGCGACCGGCGAACCGGGCCGGTCTTACGACCAGCATTCGCTTGAAGAGGCGCGCGAAGCCGCGGCGGCCGCCCGCAAGGCTTTCCTCGAATGGCGGCGGACGTCGTTCGAGGAGCGTGCAACGATGGTCCGCAAGGCCGGCGAGTTGTTGCGGGCGCGTGCTGACGATTACGCTCGCCTGATGATCGAGGAGATGGGCAAGACCCTCGAGGACGGCCGCGCCGAGGTCGAGAAATGCGCCTTCAACTGCGACTGGTTCGCCGATCACGCGCACGAATATCTCGCGAACGAGCCGCGCGACATCGACGGGGCGGAAGCGTTCGTCACTTACAATCCGCTCGGCGTGATTCTCGCCGTCATGCCGTGGAACTTCCCCTTCTGGCAGGTCTTCCGCTTCGCCGCCCCCGCGCTGATGGCCGGCAACGGCGCGCTTCTGAAGCATGCGAGCAATGTCCCGGGTTGTGCTCTGGCAATCGAAGAGGTGCTGCATGACGCCGGCGTGCCGCGCGACCTCTTCCGAACGCTGCTTCTACCGAGCAGCGACGTCGAAGAGCTGATCAAGGATGAGAATGTCGCGGCGGTGACCCTGACCGGGAGCGTCGCCGCCGGGCGCGCGGTCGCGAGCGCGGCCGGCTCTGTGCTCAAGAAGTGCGTCCTCGAGCTCGGCGGATCGGACGCCTACGTGGTGCTCGAAGACGCCGACATACGCGCGGCGGCGAAAGTGGCGGCGACGGCGCGCATGGTGAACGGTGGGCAGAGCTGCATCGCCGGCAAGCGCTTCATCGTCGTCCGTTCCGTGCTCGAGCAGTTCGAATCGGCGCTGACCGA
>DASVXR010000279.1:0-1755 GCA_036392595.1 Sphingomicrobium sp. | reverse complement strand
CAGGCCTGAAGATACGGCTGGTCGAAGCCGAACTGCTTGGCCTTGTCGAGCGTGTAGGGGCGCAGGCCCATCGAGCGATATTCGCCGATGATCTTCCCGTCGGGCGTCTCGTCCAGATACTCGAACTTGAACAGCTCCTGGGTGACGATCACGTCGCCTTCCATCCCGATCACCTCGGTGATGTTGGTCGTGCGGCGCGAGCCGTCGCGGAGGCGCTTCACCTGGACGATGAGGTCGACGGAATCCGCGATCTGACGGCTGATCGCCTCCTTCGGGATCTTGATGTCCGACATCATCACCATGTTCTCCATACGCGCGAGGCACTCGCGCGGGGAGTTGGAGTGAAGCGTCGCCATCGATCCGTCGTGGCCCGTGTTCATGGCAGCGAGAAGGTCGAAACACTCGCTGCCGCGAATCTCACCGAGGATGATTCGGTCGGGCCGCATACGCAGCGCGTTGATGACGAGGTCGCGGATCGTGATCGCGCCTTGCCCTTCCAGGTTCGCGGGGCGGGTTTCCAGCGGCAGCCAGTGCGGCTGCTGAAGCCGAAGCTCGGCCGCGTCCTCGATGGTAATCACGCGCTCGCCCGGGTCGATCATCTTCGACAAGGCGTTGAGCATCGTCGTCTTACCGGAGCCGGTACCGCCGGAGATGATGACGTTCATTCGGCTGGCGCCGGCGATCTTCAGCACCGTCGCCATCTTGTCCGACATCGAGCCGAAGCCCTTCATCATGTCGAGCGTGATCGGCTTCTCGGAGAACTTACGAATTGAGATGGCGGTGCCACGGAGCGACAGCGGCGGGATGATGACGTTGACGCGGCTTCCGTCCTGAAGACGGGCGTCGGCGAGCGGCGTCGTCTGGTCGACGCGGCGGCCGACCTTGTTCACGATGCGCTGCGCGATCTGGAACAGATGCTCCTCGTCGCGGAACTGGATCTGCGCGAGTTCGAGCTTGCCCTTGCGCTCGACGTAGGTCTGCTCGGGGCCGTTGACCATGATATCGCTGACGGCCGGGTCGGCGAGCAGCTCCTCGAGAGGCCCGAGGCCGAGAAGCTCGTCGACGAGCACCTTCTCGAGCGCGAACTGCTCGCGCCGGTTGAGCGTGATCTTCAGCTCGGCCAGCACTTCGCCGATGATCGGCCGGAATTCCTCGGCGAGTTCGTCCTTGTTGAGGGTCGCGGCTGCTTCGGGGTCGACGCGCTCGAGGAGGCGCGGAAGCACCTGCTCCTTGATTCGGTGAACCGAGGCTTCGAAGCCTTCCTGCTTGCTGCTGCCGGGCTCACTGCTCGCATTCTGACGCGCCGTGAGCCGGTCCATGGCGCCCGAAAGCGCCGGATCGCCGTCCGCAGCCGCGGTCTCCAGATTCTGCTCGAGGTCTTCCAGCGGCGGGAATTGATCGCCGCCTTCCGGCTCGGCGGCCGTCTTCGCAGCCGACCCGCCGCCCTTCATGGGCTTGGCGGTGCCGAAGCTCGGACGTGCGCCGCTGATCCCTCCACGCTTCCCGAATGCGCTCATTCCAACCTACTCGCGGTTTCTGCAGAGAACGGCTGGTGAATAGGAGCTAAACTTTGAGAAAAAGCTAACCGCGGTTTCCGGCCAGACTTAACGGCTGCGTAACCACGGTGCGGCTAGTGCCGTTCTCCAGGGGGGATGAGTGCAAGCCACGGCGTTAATCGACAGCGGTGGGATTCCTGGTCACGCGGGCGGCACCGCGCGGCGGCTGGACCCTCTGTCGCTGCTCTTCTGGTCCGCC
>DASVXR010000278.1:0-2969 GCA_036392595.1 Sphingomicrobium sp. | reverse complement strand
GAAGGCACGCGGATCCGCGCCGGCGCCTCCCGCCTTATCGCCGATATTTTCGAAAGCCTCGACGACGAGCGCCTCGGCGGGATCGTCAAGGGCGCAATCTCCTCGCGCCTGCGCAAGACCGAGATCGCACCTCTGCTAGGCCACGCGCTTGCCTCCGCCATCAACGATGACCGGCACGTACCCATGCTCGAGGCCGCGATCCGCTGGATGGCTCGAGCGCTCGACGCCAACGAGCCGCTGATCCGCGAGATGGTGCACAAGAAGGCCAATTGGGTCCTGAAGCTCGCCGGCCTCGACGCCAAGCTCGCGGACGCGATCATCGACGGCTTGCGCAAGCTCACGGTCGAAATGTCCACCGACCCGGCTCACCCGGTCCGGGTGAAGATCGAGGAAGCGCTCGCCCAGCTTGCCAACGACCTCCAGACCAAGCCCGAGACCCGCGAGCGGGTGGAGGCGATGAAGGAGCAGCTGCTCGACAACAAGTCCGTCAGCCTCTGGCTCGACGCGCTCTGGCAAAAGGGCCGCGAAGCGATCATCCGCGCCGCTCGCAATCCCGACCGGGTGCTCGCCGGCAAGCTTGGCGAGGTGCTGAAGTCGATGGGCACGACGCTGGAGAGCGACAAGCGAATCCGCGCCGCCATCAACCAGTTCGCCCGCCGCGCCGCCGTGGGGATGGCGGCAAGCTACGGCAGCCAGATTGTCAAGCTGGTTTCCGAGACGATCCGCGGCTGGGACGCCCAGACCGTGACCAACCGCCTAGAAGCTGCCGTCGGCCGCGACCTCCAGTATATCCGGATCAACGGCACTCTGGTCGGCGGGCTCGTCGGCCTCGTTCTGTACGTGCTGGACAAGCTGTGAGCGACGAACGCCTTGACGAGCTCGCCGAAACGGCCCGCAACCGCGGGCTCAAGCTCGTCCGCTCGCGCGTCCGCACTCCGGGCAAGCGCCGCTTCGGCAAGGTCGGGCTCACCGACCCTGGGGGAAAGCCGGTCCTCGGCATGGACGAGAAAGGCCCGACCGCGAAGCCGGAGGAGGTGGAACAATATCTGCGCAACCTGGGCGCGAAGGACTGGGGCGCCTCGCTCGGAGTCGCGGTCATGCCGCGAAAGAAGAAAACGGCTCGGCCTGAGCGAGAGCCGGCGAATGACGCCGAGGAGGAGCCCAGAAGGCGCGAAGCCGAGCGAGAACCCGAGCCGGAGCCGGAGCCCGCTCCTGCGCCGAAGCCGAAAATTCGCGAGGCGAAGCCCGGTGACTCGAAGGTGCTGGCGAAGCTCATCAAATATCTAGGGCACGAGATCGACGAAAAGGGCGTTCGCAAGAACCTCTCGAGACTCGCCAAGGCGGGGGAGACGCCGCTCGTCGCCACCCTCGACAAGCAGGTGGTCGGTCTCGTCGGATTGCACCGGATGGTGGCGGTGCACCGTCCGGCACCCGTCGGCCGAATCAACGTGCTGGTCGTGGCGGAAGAAGCGCAGGATCGCGGCATCGGGCGAATCCTGGTGGAAGCGGCCGAGCAATGGTGCCGCAAAGCCGGCTGCAAGATCCTCGAGGTCACCAGCAACGACCGCCGCACCGCCGCCCACGCCTTCTACCGGCACCTGGGCTACGAGCGCACCAGCATGCGCTTCATGAAGGCGCTTTAGCCCTGGCTCCGACGCTCGATGGTCGCTCCGACGGCCGAGAGCTTCTCTTCCAGCCGCTCGTATCCGCGGTCGAGGTGATAGACCCGAAGCACCTCCGTCTCGCCCTCTGCGGCCAGGCCCGCGAGCACCAGGCTCATCGAAGCGCGCAGGTCGGTCGCCATCACGCTTGCGCCCGTCAGCTTGTCGACCCCGCGAACGATCGCCGAGCGGCCGTGGATGTCGACGTCCGCGCCCATGCGCCTCAGCTCCGGCACGTGCATGTAGCGGTTCTCGAAGATCGTCTCCTCGAGGAAGCTGTCGCCGTCGGCCATCGCGAGCATGGCCATGAACTGCGCCTGCATGTCGGTCGCGAAGCCGGGGAAGGGCGCGGTCGAGAGCGCGAGCGGCTTGAGCGCGCCATTGGCGCTGACCTTGATCCCGCGATCGTGGAACTCGATCATCAGCCCCGCCTGGGCGAGCGCGTTGAGCGTCGCCTTCATGTCCTCCGGCCGGGCGCCGAGAAGGTCGAGCGAGCCGCCGGTGATCCCCGCCGCGCAGGCATAGCTGCCGGCCTCGATCCGGTCGGGCATCACCTCATATTCCGTGCCGTGAAGCCCTTCGACGCCCTCGATGATGAGATGCGACGAGCCGATCCCTTTGATCTTCGCCCCCATCGCGACCAGCAGGTTGCAGAGGTCGACGATCTCCGGCTCGCGCGCCGCGTTGAACAGCTGCGTCTTACCCTTCGCGAGCACCGCCGCCATGACGGCATTCTCGGTCGCTCCGACGGAGACCACCGGAAAGCTGAAGTCGCCACCCGCAATCCGGCCCTTCGGCGCGCTCGCCTTCACGTAACCGGCGGCGAGCTCGATCTCCGCCCCCATACATTCGAGCGCCTTCAAATGCAGGTCGATCGGGCGGTCGCCGATCGCGCAGCCGCCGGGCAGCGACACCGTGGCCTCCCCACAGCGAGCCAGCATCGGCCCGAGCACCAGCACCGAGGCGCGCATCTTGCGCACCATGTCGTAGGGCGCGACGGTCGAGACGATCTCGTCGGCCTGCAGCGTCATGCGCCGGCCGATCTGGCCCTTTTTCACCCCGGCGACATGCGTCGAAACGCCGAGCTGGTTGAGCAAATGGCTGAACGTATCGACGTCGGCGAGGCGCGGCAGGTTGGTGAGCGTCAGCTTCTCGCTCGTGAGAAGCGCGCAGGGCATCAGCGTCAGCGCGGCATTCTTCGCGCCGCTGATCGGTATCTCGCCCTTCAGGACATTGCCGCCCTTGATCCAGATGCTGTCCACGGGTGGGCTTTAGCGGGAGTCGACGCCGCTGCAATCCTCCCCGGAA
>DASVXR010000277.1:0-3899 GCA_036392595.1 Sphingomicrobium sp. | reverse complement strand
TGACCTGATCCATCTCCAGCGCCGCGCCCGGGAGATCGCGACGGCAGCTGTCATCAGCGAAACGCCCGTGCGTCGTTGGACGCACCGCCTCGATTCGGTCCTGCTTCACCCCATCGCCGGACCGGTCATCCTCGCGGCGATCATGTTCGTCATGTTCCAGGCGGTGTTCGCCTGGAGCGAGGCGCCTGTGTCCTGGATCGAGTCCGGGATGGCCGCTCTGGCCAACGCGGTCACCGGAATGCTGCCGGAAGGGCCGTTACGCTCCCTGATCGTCGACGGCGCAATCGCCGGCGTGGGTGCGGTCGTCGTCTTCCTGCCGCAGATCCTGATCCTCTTCTTCTTCATCCTGCTGCTGGAAGGCACCGGCTACATGGTCCGCGCCGCCTTCCTGATGGACCGGCTGATGCACGGCGTGGGCCTCTCCGGCCGGGCCTTCATTCCCCTCCTGTCGAGCTTCGCCTGCGCGGTTCCGGGAATCATGGCGACTCGCACGATCGACGATCCCAAGGACCGGCTGACCACGATCCTCGTCGCTCCCCTGATGACCTGCTCGGCGCGCCTTCCGGTTTACACCCTCATCATCGCCGCCTTCATTCCGAACACGCAGCTTGTCTGGGGCGTCGGCTTGCAGGGCGTGGTGATGTTCGGCCTCTACGTGACCGGGATCACGGGCGCGCTCCTCGCCGCCTTCGTCCTCCGTCGCGGGGTGCTCAAAGGCACCGGCGGCGGGTTCATGATGGAGCTTCCGAAATACCAATTGCCGCCCGTCAAGGACGTCGCGATCGGCATCCTCACCCGCGTCGAGATCTTCCTGAAGCGCGCCGGCACGATCATCCTCGGGACGACGATTATCCTCTGGGCGCTGGCAAGCGTGCCGCAGGCCGGCCCGGGCCAGAAGCAGAGCGACGTGTCAATCGCGGGCCAGATCGGCCGGGGTATCGAGACAATAGTCAAGCCGATCGGTTTCAATCATGACATCAGTATGGCGCTGCTTCCGGCGATGGCCGCTCGCGAAGTTGCGGTCAGCGCGATCGCGACCGTCTATTCGATCGACTCGCCCGACCAGAAAGCCGGCGCGAACAAGCTGACCGAGAATCTCCAGCACCGCTGGTCGCTCGCGACCGCTTTGGCCTTCCTCGCATGGTTCGTCTTCGCCCCGCAGTGCATCTCCACGATCGCTGTCACCCGCCGCGAGACCAACGGCTGGAAGTGGCCGCTTTTCATGGTGACTTATCTGTTCTCACTGGCCTATCTCGCAGCAGGAGCGACCTACTGGTTGGCGGTCGCCGCGGGACTTGGAGGGACATGACATGGCGGGCGTGAACAAGGTGATCCTGGTCGGCAACTTGGGCGCGGACCCCGAGGCGCGTTCGCTCAACAACGGCGGCGAGGTCGTCAACATGCGGATCGCCACATCGGAAAACTGGAAGGACCGCGACGGCAACCGCCAGGAACGGACCGAGTGGCACAATGTCGTGATCTTCAACGAGAATCTCGGCCGGGTGGCGAAGAGCTACCTGAAGAAGGGCTCGAAGGTTTACATCGAGGGCCAGCTTCAGACCCGCAAGTGGACCGACCAGTCGGGTAACGACCGCTACACGACCGAGATAGTGCTCCAGCGCTTCCGCGGCGAGCTCGTGCTGCTCGACAGCCGCGAGGGTGCGGGCGGTGGCCGCGGCGCATTCAGCGAGGATTTCGGTGGCGACGATTTCGGCGGCGGCTCACCGCAGCGCACCCAGTCGCGCCCGCAGCCGGCGGCCTTCGACACCGACTTGGACGACGACGTTCCTTTCTAGGCGTCGTCGCTTTTCTTCAGCTTGGCGAGCGCAGCGAACGGGCTCGCCTCCGCTTCGCTCATCACGCCCGCTTCCTTGAGCGCCGCGTCGGCGCTCGCGCTCCTCGGATAGGGATCGATGGCAAGCGCGAGCGTGTCGGCAATCGCGCTCCCGAGGTCGATCGCGGCGCCGTCGTAGAAGACCACGTCGCAGTCGCTCTCGCCGAGCTCGACCTCCTCGTCCGGTCCCGAACTATCCGGCTCGGGCATGAACATGAGGTCGAACGGCTCGTCCACGTTCGATGCGACGGGCTCATTGGTGACGACGCAGCTCTGCTCGAGCGCCGCTAGCAGCCGCCCCTCGGCGCGGACGATATCGCCCTTGCGCGAGAGCACCGCATGCGCCTCCAGCCGCTCGAGGGCATTGAGGTCCAGCCGGCGCGCGATCGCCTGCCGCTCGGCCTCGTCGGCCACGATATCGAGTCGCTCGCCGTCGCGAATCTGATCCAGCTTCAGGTGGTGCGCGAAGCGGTCGGTCATTCGATCCGTCCCTCGGCCAAGGCGCCCGCGTCCACAGCCTGCAGCCTCTTCCAGAAGACGCGGAGCGAGTCGGCGCTGTGGCCGAGCGCGTCAGGCTTGCTCTCGCCGGCATAGACGCTCTCCCGAGCGGCCTCGTTCCAGTCCTTGTCCGCTTTGGCGACAGCGCGCCAGAGCTCGACCCGCCGCGAAAGCGAGCCGACCAGCTTGCGCACGGTGCGTCCGAGGGTCGGATCGCCGAGCCCCAGCTCGCGATGCTCCGACTCCATCACTTCGATGAAACGCTCGGTGAGCGCCACCGACAGGCGGTCCCCGGCCTCACCCTCCTGCTCCAGCCGGACGAGCACCAGCGCGGTCAGCGTCGCGACGACTCGAAAGCGGCCGTCGAGCGTGTCGGGGACCTCGCCCGCGAGATACCAGTGCGGCTCGCGCGCCTTCCGAGTGACTGCGTCGAGCAGCGCTGCTCCGCGCTGGGGCGGCGCCGTTAATCCGGGGAACAGGAACTTCAGCATAGGGTCCACATCGGCAAGGCTTGCGCCGCTGGTTTCGCCCGGCTTATTGACGCCAAGGCTCCGGCAGGCAAGCGGGGCGTCCGTGCGCGTGCCACGCGCCGTCTCAAGAGAGGTTGTTCAAGCATGAAGGTTGCGCTGCTCAAAGTCTCGACGGCGATCGCCGCGGCAATGCTGCTGAGCGGCTGCGCCGGCGTCCTGGCGCACAAGGGCGCGGTCATCGACCCGCAGCTCGCAAGCTCGATCCAGCCCGGCGTCGACAACAAGGCGTCCGTGGAAAAGCTGCTCGGCCGGCCTTCCTTCTCGGGCGAGTTCACTCCGAACGACTGGTATTATGTCGCCCGGGACACCAAGCAGATCGGCTTCCGCAACCCGCGCGTCCGCAAGCAGACGACCGTCCATGTCACCTTCGACCAGGCCGGCAACGTGACCTCCGTCCAGCAGACGGGCAAGGAGCTCGTCGCCTCGATCGAGCCGAGCAGGCGCGAGACTCCGACCCTCGGCCGCAAGAAGAGCTTCTTCCAGGAGCTGTTCGGCAATATCGGCACGGTCGGAGCGCCAGGAGCAAGCCCCAACCCCGGCTACTGAGCGGCTGCTCCTTCCTAGCTCAGCCACTTTCGCCTAAGCGTCGCGGAATGACCGCGACGCCCGCCGGCATCACCTATGCCGACTATCTCCAGCTCGACCAGCTCCTGACGGCTCAGCAGCCGCTTTCCGAGCTGCACGACGAGATGCTGTTTATCGTCATCCACCAGACCAAAGAGCTGTGGATGAAGGAGATGCTGCACGAGCTGCGCTTCGCCATCGATCTGGTGCAGCAGGACCGTTTCGCCGAAGCTTACAAGGCGATGGCGCGGATCAGCCGGATCCAGGCGGTCATGACCCTTTCCTGGGACGTGCTCTCGACCCTGACTCCGGTCGACTATCTGAAGTTCCGCCACGTCCTCGGCACCGCGTCGGGTTTCCAGTCCGAGCAGTTCCGCGAGATCGAGTTCCGTCTGGGCCTCAAGGAGCCCAACTTTCTCAGCCAATATGACGAGGGCAGCACCGCCCGCGCAGAGCTGCAGCAGGCGCTGACG
>DASVXR010000276.1:0-1997 GCA_036392595.1 Sphingomicrobium sp. | reverse complement strand
GCCGGTAGCTGCGCCGCGCCGTGGACGAGAGCGCGATGACCGGTCCGGTGCGTCCTTTGAGCTCGATGAGGTTGCAGGCGAATTGGCGCATCTGCTCATAATCGACGTGGATGATCGTTCGGCCGCTCGCTTCGATCTCGTCGACCAGCACCGGAAGATATTCATCGGCGAGCGTGTCTCCGCACAGGACGGCAAAGCGGCCGCCGAAGCTCATCATGACATTGGTGTGGTAGATCGGGCGGCCCGACCGGTCATGCGCGTCGAACACGAGCGTCGAATAGTCGAGCCGGTCGTCGAAATCGGCGATCACCGTCGGGTCCGTCCGCGGGCTGCGATTGGCAAAGGCGCGGCGCCCCGGCCGGTCGAGAACCAGGCTGCCCGTGCCTTCGAGGAAGTGGCCGTGCCTTTCGTGGAAGCTGAGGTCGACGATCCGCCGCACCTCGAACCCGGAGGCCGCGAGCAGGGCACGGAGGCCCTCGACGTTGCGCTCCAGCCGTCGCGCTTCGGTCGCCATCGGGTAGAGCACTACCGTCCCGTCCGCATGGAACGTGGCCCAGTTGTTCGGGAAGATCGCGTCGGGCTTGGCGGGATGCGGCGAGTCTTCGAGGATGAGCACCTCGACCCCCGCATCGGCGAGGCGTTTGGCCAGGTGTTCGAACTCCGCAAGCGCGCGACCTGAAACATCGGAATCGCCGGATGCGCTCGCGAAGACGTTCGACGCGGCTGCCTCCGAATGAAAGGCAAAGCGGGCAGGGCGGACAAGCAGGACCGAATTGCTCGACTGGACCTCGCTCGCCATGCCCCCTTTTCCGGCGCAAATGAGGGTCCTGGCAAGCGCTTCTCACGCTTCGCCGCAAGCGGTGTTAAATTCACATAAATCCAAACATTTACCGCTTGCCGCCAGCCCTGAGTTGACGGAGAAAATAATCAACACGGTCGAGTCTTTCGGCCGGATTCATCATCGGGGGGCGAGGGGCGGAACTTGCGCAAGTTGGGGATCATCGGGGGAATGAGCTGGTCGTCGACCGCTCTCTATTATGAGCATATCAATCGCGGCGTCGCGCAGCGGCTGGGCGGCCTTCACAGCGCGACCCTGGCGATCGAGAGCCTCGACCTCGCGCCGCTGGCCGTGCTCGAGCATTCCGGCGACTGGGACGGCGTCGCGAAGGTGGAGATCGATGCCGCGAAACGGCTCCAGGCGAGCGGCGCCGAGGGAATCATCATCGCGTCGAACACCGGCCACAAGAGCTACGACGCGGTTGCCGCCAATGTCGATGTACCGCTGCTGCACATCGGCGACGCCATCGCCGAGCGGCTTGTCGCCGAGCGCCGGTCTCGCGTTGCCCTGCTCGGGACGCGCTTCACCATGACCGAGGCCTTCGTCCGCGACCGTATCGAGCGGCGCGGAATCACCCTCGCGCCGATCGAGGCCGAGTGGATGGCCGAGGTCGACCGGATCATCTTCGACGAGCTGGCGGCGGGCCGCGTGGTGCGTGACAGCCAGCGCAAGCTCAAGACTTTGATCACCGAGCTTGCCAAGCAGAAGGTGCAGGCGGTGGTGCTCGGCTGTACCGAGCTGGTGTTCGCGGTCGATGCGCGAGCGAACGTCCTGCCGGTCTATGACTCCACCGCGATCCATGCGCGCGCCGCCGTCGAGTGGATGCTCGCCGAGGAAGAAGTGGGGGCCCACGCCCAGGCCGCCTGAGGATTGATCGGGCGGGCCGCTTCTGGTCTGCTTGGGCGATGCGTGAGACGGCTCTCCAGCGGCGCGCCCGGCGGGCGCTCGAACGGCAGCTCGATTACCAGCGCGACAAGGCCGAACATGCCGGCGGGCTCGAGGCGCGCATCATCGCCACGATGCAGGAGCATTCGGCCGCGGTGCGCGCGAAGATCGAGGCGGTCCGGCCGATCCCGCCCGACCCGCGAGTGCTGGAGGTAGGGTCGGGCGCTCACGGGCTCATTTTCTTCTTCGACGGAGCGGAGCGGGTAGGGATCGA
>DASVXR010000275.1:0-8357 GCA_036392595.1 Sphingomicrobium sp. | reverse complement strand
CCGCTGGGTCGTGTCGCCACCACCGACGAAGTCGCCGAGGTGATCCGCTGGCTGGCGACAGAGGCGCCCGCATCCGCCACCGGCAGCATCATCGACGTGAACGGCGCCAGCTACGTCAGGTGAGCTGGCGAGTCACGATTCCATGCACTCGCGCGCAGGGCGAGGCGATCGCAGACGCGGAGGACCTTTTCCCCGGCAGCGACAACCCGCCGGTCCTGGTCGCCGACGAGCCGGATGAGTCGAAGCCCGACGAGTGGCTGATCCACGCTTATTTCGATCATGAGCCTTCTGCCGACGAACTGAATCTGGTGGGAAATCTTGGCGGCGCCGAGCCTCACGTGGAGCAGCTCGGCGAAGCCGACTGGGTGACGATGAGCCAGGCCGGCCTCCAGCCGATCCACGCCGGCCGCTTCTACGTCCACACCCCGATGTACCGGTCGCGCCCGCCGGGGACGATCGCGTTCGAGATCGACGCGAGCCTCGCCTTCGGCACCGGCCAGCACGCGACGACGAGCGGTTGCCTGGCGGCGCTCGACCATCTCTCAAGCAACGGTTGTTCTTTCACAAATGTTGCGGACATTGGCACGGGCACCGGCCTGCTGGCATTCGCCGCGCTGGCGCTCTGGCCCGAGGCGAAATGCATCGCCACGGACATCGACAGCCAGGCGATCAACGTCGCCCGCGAGAATGCCGCCATCAACGGCGTGAAGCTGGGTCATGGCGCTGGCGAGCTCCTGCTGGCGGTAGCCGACGGGATGGCCTCGCCCATGCTATCGGCGCGATCACCGTTCGACCTCATCGTCGCGAACATCCTCGCGGGGCCCCTGATCGAGCTCGCGCCCGATTTCGCGAAGGCGCTCAAGCCTGGCGGAACGGTGATGCTGGGCGGCCTGCTGAACACCCAGGCCGAGGCCGTTATCGAAGCTTACGAAAAGCTCGGGCTTGCGATCCGCGATCGCGGCTCGGGCGAATGGCCGGTGCTCGTCTGCGAACGGGCCGCCTGACCGCCGTGAGCGCGGACATGCTCCGCGAGCTGCACGGCAATGTCGCAGACTTCATTCGGCGGACGTCGAACGCTCGCTGGGGTCGCCCGCGGCCCGGCCTTTCCTGACGATCTCGAAACCGGCCGCCTGGAGAGCGTCCAGCGCCGCATTTGCAAGCAGGACGGAGTCCGCCTTCGTCGTGATCTTGGAGATGATGGGGTGAGAGACGCGGGCATTGTGAATACCCTCAATGACCGTCTCCAGGATTTCGAACTGTTCCTCCGTATAAAGCCCGTCGTCCATTACGCCTCCAACGCTACGATAACTGAGTTCGTCCCTAAGCCTCCGCGACGATCTTTGCCCAGTCGGCTTCGCCGATCACCCGGATGCCGAGCTCTTCCGCTTTCTTCAGCTTGGAGCCGGCGCCCGGCCCTGCGACGACCAGGTCGGTCTTGGCGCTGACAGAACCCGCCGCGCGTGCGCCGAGGCGCTCGGCCTGCGCCTTGGCCTCGTCGCGGCTCATGGTTTCGAGACTGCCGGTGAAGACGATGGTCTTCCCGCTCCACTCGGTCTGCCTGGCGTCGCTGACGAAAGGCTTGGGCGAGACTTCCGAGAGAAGATCGTCGAGCGCCTCGCGGTTGTGCGGCTCGTGGAAGAAATCCACGAGCGCTTCGGCGACGACGGGGCCGACACCCTCGACCGCCGCCAGCTCGGTCGCTCCGCCCTCCGACGTGGCAGTGCGGCGCAGCTCCTCGATCGTGCCGAAACATTTGAGCAGGTCCTTCGCAGTGACGATGCCCACGTGGCGAATGCCGAGGCCGAAGAGGAAGCGCGGCCCATCCGGCTCCCGCTTTGCCTCGATCGCGGCGAGGAGGTTATCGACCGACTTCTCCTTCCACCCCTCGCGGCCGAGTAGTTCATCGCGATGTCGATGCAGCCGGAAAATGTCGGCAGGCGAGTGCAGCCAACCAAGCTCGATGAACTCGGCGATGCTCTTCTCGCCCAATCCCTCGATGTCGAGCGCTCCACGCGACACGAAATGCCGCAGCCGCTCGAACCTTTGCGCGGGGCAGATGAGGCCGCCAGTGCAGCGAACGTCGACCTCGCCTTCCTCGCTGACGGCCTCGCTGCCGCACTCCGGGCAATGGTCGGGGAAGGTGTAGGCCGGCCGCTGCTCGTCGCGGGTCAGGTTCTCGACGACCTGCGGAATCACATCCCCAGCGCGCTGGATCCGCACCCGGTCGCCCACGCGCAGGCCGAGGCGCTGTATCTCGTCGCGATTGTGGAGCGTGACATTGGCCACGATCACCCCGCCGACGCCGACCGGCTTGAGCCGACCGACGGGCGTGAGCTTGCCGGTGCGGCCGACCTGGATGTCGATGGCTTCGAGCGTGGTCTCGGCCTTCTCGGCGGGAAATTTGTAGGCAATCGCCCAGCGCGGCGCCCGACCGACCTGGCCGAGGCGTTCCTGCCAAGCGAGCCGGGCGACCTTATAAACCACGCCATCGATGTCATAGGGAAGGTCCGCCCGAGCCTTTTCGATGGTCCGATAATGCCGCAGCGCATCGTCCAGGGTGTCGCAACGAACGAGCAGATCGCTGACTGGAAGGCCTCTTCGCTCGAGCGCGCGCATGGCGAGCGTCTGGACCGCGCCGATGGGCTCGCTCAGTTCGCCCCATCCATGGGCGAAGAAACGCAGCGGGCGCGCCGCGGTGACAGCGGGGTCCTTCTGGCGCAATGAGCCGGCTGCGGCGTTGCGCGGGTTGGCGAAAACCTTGCCTCCCGTCGCCTGCTGCCGCTCGTTCAGCGCCTCGAAGTCGGCCTTCGTCATGTAGACCTCGCCGCGGACTTCGAGGACGGCCGGCGCATCCGGGATTCGGTGCGGAATGTCGGCGATCGTTCGGGCGTTTGCCGTGACGTCCTCGCCGACGGTGCCATCGCCGCGCGTCGCCGCAAGCACGAGCACGCCGCGCTCGTAGCGGAGCGAGCAGCTCAGCCCGTCGATTTTCGGTTCCGCGGTCAACGGAACGGCTTCGTCCGGCGGCAGCGCCAGGAACCGTCGAACGCGGCCGACGAATTCGGCGAGTTCATCGTCGGAGAAGGCGTTGTCGAGGCTGAGCATCGGCCGTGCATGCGGCACCTTCGCAAGAGCGCCGGTCGGAGCCGCGCCGAGGCGCTTGGACGGCGAGTCCGCCCGCACCAGATCGGGGAAGCGCGCCTCCAGCTCGCGGTTTTCGCGGACGAGCGCGTCATATTCCGCGTCGGAAACCTCCGGCGCATCCTCGTCGTGATAGAGCTTGTCGTGCCGCGCGATCTCGGTCGCGAGCCACGCCAGCCGCTCCTTCGCCTGCCCTTCGGTCAGCGCATCATTCATGCGCGGAGAACAGCTCCTCGAGCAGGTTGATGAAGCTGGTCCAGGACCGCTCCGCGGCAAGCTGGTGATAGAAGACGCCGTCGATCCCGATCTCGTGCGCCTTGGGATTGGTGAAGCCATGCCCGACATTGCCGTAGCAATGGATCTGCCAGTCGGAGCCGGCGTCCGTCAGCTCCTTGCCGAGCGCCACCACCTTGTCCGGCGGCACCATCGGATCGTCCCAGCCGTGGAAGGCGACCACCTTCGCCTTGATCTTTTGCGCCGGAAGCCCGGGCGGATCGAACAAGCCGTGGAAAGACACTGCCGCCACCGCATCGGCGCCGCTGCGCGCGAGGTCGAGCGCGCACATTCCGCCGAAGCAATAGCCGGAGACGACCACCTTGCCGCCGTCCACTTCATCGAGGCCGCACACCTGATCGAACATCGCTTTCAGGCGGCGAAGGAGGGCCGCCCGATCCGACTTCAGACGGTTCATCTCGCCGAACATCGTGTCGCGGTCCGCTCCGCGGAACTTCTTTCCGAAAAGGTCCGCGACGAAGGCGTTGAAGCCGAGCTCGACCAGCTGCTTGCCAAAGCCGATCTCGAGGTCCGTGACGCCCATGACCGTCGGGATCAACAGGACCGTCGGCCGCGCCTGTCCGTCGCGCCGGCCGACGAACACGCTTTCGAGCTGCTCGCCTTCGAACTCGAGGGGAATTTCGGTCTGCCTGCTCACGCTACCTCCTCGGCCAGCTCGGCCATTTTCCTGACGCTGTTCATGTTACGCGCGGTGCCGGATGCAGCCGCGGGGATGCGCAGCTTCGATTTACCCTGCCCGCTCGGATAATGGACATAGATTTCGCGCGTTCCGAGCGCCATCCGTTCATCCGCAACATTCTTCGCCGCTTCGATCGCGTCCTTCGGGGGCGCCTTGTCGAGGAAGATGGCGACCACCTTGTTGCCCGGCTCCTCGGCGAAAGGGTTGGCCTCGGCAACCTCGGCCATTTCGGCGGCCGTGCGGACCATGACCCCGACATCCCGCGACATGTGCTTCCTGATCGCGGCTTCCAGCGCCGACTTGATCGCCGCCTCGCTCTTGCGGCTGTTGAAGAGCAGGTTGCCGCTGGCGATGAAGGTCCGCGCGTGTTCCAGCCCGAGTTCCTCGGCGATCGACTTGAGGTCCGCCATGCGCAGGGTCGTGCCGCCCATCAGGTTCACCCCGCGCAGCAAGGCGACATAGCTGCTCACGCCGCGTCGAGCAGGCGCGCCGCCTGGGCCCGCGCCTCATCCGTGATCGAAGCTCCGGAGAGCATCCGCGCGATCTCCTCGCGGCGCTCGGCCTCGCTGAGCTTGCGCACGGTCGTGCGGGTGCCGCCCTCGCCGTGAGTCTTCTCGATCCGGTAGTGGTGCGAGGCGCGAGCGGCGACCTGCGGCGAATGGGTCACGACCAGCACCTGGGACTGCTCGGCGAGGCGTGCGAGACGCTCTCCGATCGCGCTGGCGACCGCCCCGCCGACACCTCGGTCAACCTCGTCGAAGATCATCGTCGAGGCGGTGCCCGCTTCGGCGAGCGCGACCTTCAGGGCGAGGATGAACCGCGACAGCTCGCCGCCCGACGCTATGCGCGTCAGCGGACCGAACGGCGCACCAGGGTTGGTGGAGACCTCGAACTCCACCCGGTCCGTTCCGCGCTCGCTGGCCTCCGCCTCGGCAATGGCGGTTCGGAAGCGGGCCGCGTCGAGCTTGAGCGGATGAAGCTCCGAGGCGACGGCGGCATCGAGCCGTGCAGCGGCATCGTGACGCGCCTTGCTCAGGCGCCGGGCGGCTTCCGAATAGGCCTCCCGCGCCGCAACCAGCTCGCTGTCCAGTTGGGAGATACGCTCTGAGCCGGCCTGGATTGCCGAGAGCTGCTCCCGCATCTGCGCGCCAAGCGTAGCCAGCGCGTCCGCTTCGACGCGGTGCTTGCGGGCGAGCGCTCGAATGTCGAACAGGCGCGCCTCCGCCTGCTCAAGCCGCGCCGGATCGAAGGCCAGCGCCTCGGCGGCGCGCGCGATCTTGTCCTCGGCGTCGCTCGCCTCGATCACGGCGCGGTCGAGCGCCGACAGCGCTTCCGCAAGGATGGGATGATCGGCCGCCCCCCGCTCGATCCGCCGGGCCGCCAGCCGGAGGAGCGCCAAGGCGCCTTCCGACCCGCCAAGCAACTCGTCGAGGCCGGTGAGCGACTCTCCCGCCTTGAGGCCGGCCTGCATGGCCGCGCGCTCTTCCGCCAGGCGCGTCTCCTCCCCTTCCTCCGGGGCAAGGCGCTCGATCTCTTCGCAGGCGTGCTCGAGATATTCGCGGTCGCGTTCTGCCGCCGCTGCCTGCGCCTGCGCCTGCAGCAGCTCGTTTTCGATCCGCGTGACCTCGGCCCAGGCATTCGCAACCGCGCTCGTGTCCAGCTTGCCGAAGGCGTCGAGCAGGTCGCGGTGACCGCGCGGATTGAGCAGCCCGCGATCGTCGTGCTGGCCGTGGATCTCGACAGCGAGCGAGCCGAGGTCGCGCAGCAGCCCGACGGGAACGGCGCTCCCGCCGGCGAAGGCGCGGCTGCCGCCGTCGCTCTTCAGGGTTCGCCGGACGATCAGCGGCTCGCCCGCGTCCGGCTCAATCCCCTGGTCGCGGAGAAGAGCGAGCGCTTCATGGTTCTGCGGAAGCTCGATCTCGGCTGAGACCGAAGCGCTCTCCTCGCCGCTCCGCACCAGGGCCGCATCCGCCCTCGAACCCAGAGCCAACCCCAGCGCGTCGAGCAGGATCGACTTGCCCGCGCCGGTTTCGCCCGTCAGCACCCCAAGCCCGGGCTCGAACTCGAGCTCGAGCCGGTCGACCAGCACGATATTGTGGATGGCGAGCTGCCTCAGCACCCCCGCCGCCCTGGCTTATCCGCGCTTGGGAACCGCAGGAGTACCGGTGGTGCCCGCGGGATGCTTCTGCAGCAGCCGCAGCGACTGCCGGTACCAATAGGTGTCGGGATAATTGCGCCCAAGCACCGCGGCAGCCTTCTCCGCCTCCTGCGGCACGCCCAAAGCGAGATATGTCTCGACAAGCCGCTCAAGCGCCTCGGGCGTGTGACTGGTCGTCTGGTATTTTTCGACCACGGTGCGGAAGCGAAGGCTGGCCGCGAGCCAGTTGCCCGACCGCTCATAGAAGCGCCCGACTTCCATCTCCTTGCCGGCGAGATGGTCGTTGATGAGGTCGAGCTTCAGCCGCGCATCGGCCGCATATTTGCTGTCGGGATAGCGGCGGATGAGCTCGCCGAAGGCTTCGCTCGCCTGGGCGGTCGTCGCCTGGTCGCGGCTGACGTCGGAGATCTGCTGATAATAGCTCATCGCGATCAGATAATGCGCATAGGGCGCATCGGCGTTGCCGGGGTGGATGGTCACGAACCGCTGAGCCGAGCTGATCGCGTCCGTATATTTGTGCGCGAGATAATAGTTGAAGGCGCTCATCAGCTGGGCGCGCCGGGCCCAGACCGAGTAGGGATGCTGGCGCTCCACCTCGTCGAACAGCTTCGCCGCCTGCTCGTAATCGCCGCGGTCCATCGTGTTCTTCGCGGCCGAGTAGAGGCTGCTGACATCGCGGGCGACATAGGAGGTGTCCGCCTTGGTTCCACGACCGTGGGCGCAGCCCGCGAGGGGAACAACGGCGGCGCAGGCGAGAAGGAGAATGGCTGGTCGCGAAAGCTTCAACATGGGGACCTCATTAGCGTGGCCGCCGGAGCAGGCCAAGCGGTGGGATGACGGCCGGAACCTTGGCGCTTGCTGAACGGATTCAGGCGGGCTGGGCGCCCGCCTCCTCCTCCTCTTCCTTGTCCTCGGTCCTCAGGAAGCTGTCCGGCTGGACGCCGAGCCAGACGAGGACCGGCGACGAGATGTAGATCGAGGAATAGGTGCCGATCACCACGCCGAGGAAGATCGCGATCGAAAGGCCGAAGATCACCTGCGGTCCGATCAGCATCAGCACTCCAAGCGCGATGAGCACGGTGAAGGAGGTGACGACCGTCCGCGCCAGCGTCTCGTTGAGCGAGAGGTTGAGGAGCGGAAGGATCGACATCTTGCGATACTTCCGGAGATTCTCGCGAATCCGGTCGTAGATGACGACGGTGTCGTTGAGCGAATAGCCGACGATCGTCAGGAAGGCGGCGACCACGTTGAGGTCCACCTGCAGCTGCGTGAAGGCGAAGAAGCCCAGGGTCATTGCGACGTCATGCGCAAGCGTAAGCAGCGCCCCGACGCCGAACTGCCATTCGAAGCGGAACCAGATGTAGAGCGCGATCCCGACCATCGCGAACAGGATCGCCATGGCGCTGCTCTGCGCGAGCTCCTCGCTCACCTTGCCGGAAACCGATTCGCCGGCGTCGACCCGAGCACCGGGATATTGCTGCGGGATGGCGGCGCGCAGTTTCGTGACCACGGCGTTGGACGCAGTCTCCGGGCCCGAGGGCTTGGGCAGGCGGATCTGGTAGGTCCGATCGTTGCCGAGCGCCTGGATGCTCGCTTCGCCGACGCCCAACCTGTCGACCCGGGCGCGGAGGTCGTCGATGTGGACCGGCTGGACGAACTCCGCCCGCACCACCTGTCCGCCGACGAAATCGATCCCGAGGTTGAGGCCGCGATAGGCCGTGTATGCGATCGAGGTGACGGTCGCGATCAGCGACAGGATCAGCGCGAGATTGCGCCATCGCATGAAGTCGATGTTCGTGTGGTCTGGAACCAGCTTGAGAAGCTTCATGTCGCTTGCGCCCTAGATATGCAGCTCACGCGGGCGTGCGCGCCGGATCCACAGCGCCACCAGCATGCGGGTGAAATAAACCGCGGTGAACACCGAGGTGACGACGCCGATCAGCAGGACGACGGCGAATCCGCGCACCGGGCCCGAGCCGAAATAGGCCATGATCCCGGCCGAGATCACGTGGGTCACGTTGGCGTCGAAAATCGCCCGGAATGCCTCGTGATAGCCGGTCTCGACGGCATCGATCAGCCTTCGGC
>DASVXR010000274.1:0-5567 GCA_036392595.1 Sphingomicrobium sp. | reverse complement strand
GACCGGCCCGGCGGAAGTCACCGCCGGCATGATCGCGACCGCGGGCGACATCGAGGTCACCAACCCCGACCTCGTCATCTGCCACCTCGACGAGGGCGCGACGCTCAACATGGAGCTGACCGCGGACGTCGGCAAAGGCTATCAGCCGGCCGCTGCCAACCGCCCGGCCGACGCGCCGATCGGCCTCATCCCGGTCGATGCGCTCTACTCGCCGGTGCGCCAGGTCGCCTACAAGGTCGAGAACACCCGCGTCGGGCAGGAGCTCGATTACGACAAGCTGACGCTGACCGTCGAGACCGACGGCACGGTCGCTCCGGAAGACGCGCTCGCTTATGCGGCTCGGATCCTGCAGGACCAGCTGCAGCTGTTCGTCCACTTCGACGAGAGCCAGGTCCGGATGGCCCCGTCGCCGATGATCGGCGCCGCCGCGCCGATGACGGCGGAAGCGGTGCAGGCCGACACCAACCAGCTCAACCGCTATCTCCTGAAGAAGGTGGACGAGCTCGAGCTGTCGGTGCGCAGCGCCAACTGCCTCAAGAACGACAACATTATCTACATCGGCGATCTCGTGCAGAAGACCGAGGCGGAGATGCTCCGCACGCCGAACTTCGGGCGGAAGAGCCTCAACGAGATCAAGGAAGTGCTCGCGAGCATGGGCCTGCGTCTGGGGATGGATATCCCGGGCTGGCCGCCGGAGAATATCGAGGAGATGGCGAAGAAGCTCGAGCAGGAAATGCTCGGCTAATCAGCCGCCATCCGATTAAGGAACAAGGAAGGGCCGCTCCATTGGGGCGGCCCTTTTCTTATGTGCTATGCGCGCATCGACAGCGGCGGAGGCGCAGATGGCGGAGACCAAGTTCGAGCGGCACCGGCAGCCGTGGCGGCAGGACGAGATCCAAAAGCTCCACCTGCTGGCAGGCAAGGGCATGTCGCTCCGCGCCATCGCCAAGGCGCTCACCCGCAGCGAGGAGTCGGTGAAGGATCGCGCGAAGGCGGACCGGGTGAAAATCGCGAAGCTTCGGTAGATCGAATCCGGTCCTATGTCGCAATGCGTCAAACCATCACGCGTTGCGGATAACGCTTGTTGAACCGGTAAAGGCGAACGGGGTCGTTCCTGCGGCGGACCGAACTGGATTCTTCTGAAAAAGCATAGAGACTTCCGGCACTTAGGAGTCGGGGTTTTCGGGGATCATCCATGGCCAGCACGGTAGGCACGAGGCCGAACCATTATGAGCTCTTGGGGCTTACTCCCAAGGCGACGAGCGAGGAGGTCGCTCGGGCGTTCGCCCAGGCGATGAGCCTGTTCCGGCCGCACAGCTTTCGCGATCTCGCGGGGCTCAGCGTCGCGTACGAGACGCTTCGCGATCCGGCGAGGCGGCGGGCCTATGATGCCTCGATCGGCCTCGCTCCGGAGCCGCGCTCGTCGGCGGTCCGGCAAGGCTGGCAGTTCGTCGGCTCGGTTCGGGCGGGGCCTGTCGCTCGGCCGGCCGGCGATCCGCTGCACCGTCCGGCGCCGCAGCCCCTGCCGGAGCAACAGCCTCGCCTCGAGGAGTCGGTCGACGCTCGAGTTGCGGCCATTACTGCGAAGCTCAAGCAGCTGTCGGAGCCGCGTCCCGAGGCTGAGCAACCTGCTGTGGCCGAGCCGAAGCGCGACGCGGCCGTCGAGCCTGTCATCGAGCACATCATCTCGGTCGGCCGTGCCGAGAAGGACAGGCTGCGCGGCGAGGGCCGCTCGTTCGAGTGGAAGCGGCCGGCGGTGGCGGTGCTTGGCCTGGTGCTCGGCGTCGGGCTGGTCGGCGCCTGGGCGGGAATGACGGCCGGGAATGAAGTCGAGGCCGAGCAGTCCGGTCGAGCCGTGACTCTCCCGGTGCCGCCGCCCAAGGCGGCTCCGGCGGTTACCGCGTCGGAGCCGGTTGCGGAGGCGAGCTTTGCCGAGCCGCCGGCCGAGCGGCCGATGCGCGTGGCTCGGGCGCGCCGCGCGCCGGCGCCGACAGCCATCAAGCCAGCCGAACCGCTGGCCGACGTTGCCGAGGTGCTCCAGAACTCAGCCGAGCCGACCGCGGAACCGGCAGTCGCGGACGCGCAGCCGGTTGCTGCGACGCCGGCGAAGCTGCCGCTGTCGAATGCGACAATCGCCCGGACCATCGGACGGATCGGCTATGCCTGCGGCGAGGTCGCCTCCGCGGCTGCGGTGGACGGCCATGCGGGGGTGTTCAACGTGACCTGCACGTCCGGGCACACCTATCGCGCCGCGCCGGTCCGCGGGCGCTATCATTTCCGCCGGGTGGCCGGCCCTTAATAGCGGTAGTAAGCGGCGTACTGCCGGGCGCGGTAGATCGCTCCGATCATCTGCGCGCGGGCGTGGCTCCAGGATTTCGCAGCGCACTGTGTGTAGGCGGGTTCGCCCAGCATGTACGAGCGATGCGCGTCGTACAGGCAGACGCGCTCCACCGCGTGGCTGACGCGGAGCTTCAGCGCCTCCCGACCGGCGCGTGTCGTGAGGTTGAGATCGCCATATGCGACATGCTCGATGTGGACGTTCGGCGCGGGCCTGCCCTGAACGATGACATAGGGATAGGCATATTGAGCCGAAGCCGCGGTCGCGAACACTGACGCCGCGCCGACCGCCGTCAGAAATGCCGCCGCTGTTGAATTGAAGCGGGTGATCATGTCGTCCTCCTTCACCTGGTCGACACGCACGCAACAACAGCCATGGGAACGAACGACGGTGCGATTGGAGCCACGGCCAAGACGGGCTCACTTGCGCTCGGTAGCGTGAGCCTGTCTACGGTTCGGCGATGCAGAAGCATGCGCTCGTCCGGCGGCTCGGCATGTTCGACGCGACCATGCTGGTCATGGGCGGGATCATCGGTTCGGGGATCTTCGTCACTCCGGCGGAGGTGGCGCGGCATGTGACGACGCCGGCGCTGATCGTCGGAGTGTGGGTGCTCGGCGGGATGGTCGCTCTGGCTGCATCCTTCGTTTACGCGGAGCTCGCCGCTCGGCGGCCGGAGGTAGGCGGGCAATATGCCTATCTGCGCGACGCTTATGGGCCGATGCCGGCCTTCCTCTACGGCTGGGCGCTGCTGCTGGTGATCCAGTCGGGCGGAATGGCGGCGGTCGCTATCACCTTCGCGCGCTATTTCGGCAATCTGGTGCACCTGCCGGCGGCGGACAGTGCAGTCGCCGTCGGTGTGCTGGCGGTGCTGACGCTGGTCAACTGCCTTGGAGTCCGGTCGGGCAGCAACGTGCAGAGCGGCCTCATGGTGCTGAAGATCCTCGCTATCCTCGCGCTGGTCGCGGCGGGGCTGTGGTTCGCGCCGGCGAGCGCCGCGCCGCCCGCTGCAGCAGAGGCAGGATCGCTGTCGACGATCGCCGCGATTGGAGCGGCAATGACACCGGTGATGTTCTCCTATGGCGGGTGGCAGACGTCGGGCTTTTGCGCCGGTGAGATGCGCGACCCGGGGCGCGACCTCGCCCGCGGCTTGCTGCTCGGAGTCGCGGGAGTGATCCTGCTCTACACGGCCGTTGCCTTCGTTTGCGTCATGGTTCTAGGTTCCCAGCGCCTCGCCGCGTCGACGACCCCCGCCAGCGACGTGATGCGGCTCGCGCTCGGCGAGGGAGGGGCGACCTTCATCGCGCTCGGGATCGCGATCTCGACGCTCGGCTTCCTCAGCCAGGGCATGCTCACCGCGCCGCGAGTCTATTTCGCGATGGCCGAGGACGGGCTTTTCTTCCGCGGCGTCGCTCGGGTGAGCGCGAGGACGCGCGTGCCGGTGGTGGCGATCGTCCTTCAGGGAGTCGCGGCGGCGGTGATCGCCTTGTCGGGCACGTTCGGGCAGATCCTGAGCTATGTCGTGTCGGTCGACTTCATCTTCTTCGGACTGACCGGCGCGGCGCTGTTCGTCTTCCGCCGGCGCGACGGCGGCCGGCCCGTCGCATTCAAGGCGCCGCTGCACCCGCTGACGACGGGGCTGTTCGTCGCGGCTTGCGCCCTTACTGTGATCGCGACGGTGTGGAACAACCTCACCAACAGCCTGATCGGCTATGCCATCCTGCTCGCGGGAGTCCCGGCGTGCCTCTACTGGCAGCGCAAGAACCGGGCGGCTGCGCCATGAGGGCGATGCAGTCCGACTACATGCACTGGGCGAAGTTCAAGGCGCCGGTGCGTTTCGCACTGACGGGGAGCGAGGTCCCGCATTTCCGCATGGACTCGCTGCCCATCGGCCTTGCTGACCTCGACCTGGATGGGGCGAGCCACCCTCGGTATCCGCCGCTGCGCGAGGCGATTGCTCGGCGCTACGGGGTAACTTCAGAGCAGGTCGTGGCGGTGGATGGAACGTCGATGGCGAACTTCCTCACCATGGCGGCGCTGGTCGCGCCCGGCGACGAGGTACTGATCGAAACGCCGACCTATGAGCCGCTGCTCGGAGCGGCGAGCTTCCTCGGGGCTGAGATCAAGCGCTTCGAACGGCGCGCGGAGGATGGCTTCCGGATCGATCTCGAGGCGCTTGCGGCGGTGATGAGCGATCGGACGCGGCTGATCGTGATCACCAACCTGCACAACCCGAGCAGCGCGCTGCTGGAAGAGGGTGATCTCCGTGCGATCGGTGAGCTTGCCACGGAAGCCGGCGCGCGCGTCCTTGTCGATGAGGTCTATCTCGACGCCGCGGCGGCGCCGCGGCGGAGCGCGGTGCACCTCGGCCCCGAGTTCGTGTGCACCAACAGCCTGACGAAGGTCTATGGCCTGAGCGGGCTCAGGTGCGGCTGGATCCTTGCCGAGGCGGAGCTTGCCGAGCGCATGTGGCGCCTGAACGACCTGCTCGGAGTCAACCAGGCGCATCCCGCCGAGAGGCTCGCGTGCAGCGCCTTCGAGCGGATCGACGAAGTGATCGGCGACACGCCCGCGATGCTGGAGCGCAACCGGGCTTTGTTCAATGAGTTCGCACGCGCTCGATCGGACCTCGACTGCATGCCCGCCGAGCACGGGATCGTTGCCTTTCCGCGCTGGGCCGGCGGCGATGCGGAGCAGCTCGATACGCTGCTTCGGGTGCGCTACGACGCCGCCCTCGTGCCGGGGCGCTGGTTCGAAATGCCCGATCATTTCCGCGTCGGCTTCGGGATCCCGACGGACGATTTCGAGGAGGCGCTGAGGCGGCTCGGAGCGGCGCTGGACGAGCTGGCGTGAAGCTCAACCGGCTTTACGTCGAGAAGCCTTGGGGACGGGCTCGGCTGCCGGGCGCGTTCGACACCGCCGGGAACAAGAAGATCGGCGAGGTCTGGTTCACCAACGGCTCCGACCTGCCGCTGCTGGTGAAATATATCTTCACGAGCGAGCCGCTCTCGATCCAGGTGCATCCAGATGATGCGCAGGCGCGCGCCCATGGCCTTTCGCGCGGGAAGAACGAGTGCTGGTACATCGTCGATGCAGAGCCGGGCGCGAGCATCGGGCTGGGGCTGAAGCGCGAAGTTTCGGCCGGCGAGCTGCGCGGAGCGGCGCTCGACGGATCGATGGAGGATCTGGTCGACTGGCGTTCGGTGCAGCCGGGGGATTTCTATCTGGTTCC
>DASVXR010000273.1:0-2292 GCA_036392595.1 Sphingomicrobium sp. | reverse complement strand
GCCCGTCACGACCGATATCGAAGCGTTGAAGATCCTGGAGGAGCGCCTGCGCTGGCTCAGCGCCTGGACGATCCACCACGCCAACCACATCCGCGAAAGCGACGACGGGCTGAAGGTCGGCGGGCACCAGGCGAGCTGCGCGTCGATGACCGCGATCATGGCGGCGCTCTATTTCCACGCGCTGGGGGAGAACGATCGGGTCGCGGTGAAGCCGCATGCGGGACCGGTGCTTCACGCCATCCACTATCTGCTCGGGAGCCAAAGCCGCGAGGCGCTGGAGAATTTCCGCGGGTTCGGCGGGGCGCAGAGCTATCCGAGCCGCACCAAGGACAAGATCCCGGTCGATTTCTCGACCGGCTCCGTCGGTCTCGGCGTGGCGATCACGCTCTTCGCGAGCCTGGTGCACGATTATCTGACGGCGCACGGCCGGATGGACGAGAAGGACCGCGGCCGCTTCGTCGCTCTGATTGGCGATGCCGAGCTCGACGAGGGCAATGTGTACGAGGCGATCATCGAGGGCGCGAAGCATGACGTCCGCAACCTGTGGTGGATTGTCGACTACAACCGCCAGAGCCTCGACGCGACAAGCGCCGACCGGATGTTCGAGCGGTTCGACGAGATCTTCCGGAGTTGCGGCTGGCGCGTGGTCGAGCTGCGGTATGGGAAGAAGCTGCAGGCGGCGCTGGACAAGCATGCCGCGCTGAAAAGCTGGTTCGAGAAGCTGTCGAACGCCGAGCTGTCGGCGCTGCACTACCAAGGCGGTGCGGCGTGGCGGAAGCGTATCGAGGCCGAGCTGGGCAAGAAGGCGGCGCCGTTCCTCAAGGACTATGACGACGCGGGGCTGGCGAGCCTGTTCACCGACCTCGGCGGCCATTGCATGGAGACGCTCGTCGAAGCGTTTGACGCGGCGCAGGACGATGTGCCGACCCTGTTCATCGCCTGGACGATCAAGGGCTACGGCCTCCCGTTCGCCGGGCACAAGGACAATCACGCTGGGCTGATGAACCCGACGCAGACGGCGGCGCTGCGCGAGAGCATGGGCGTGCGCGAGGGGCATGAGTGGGAGCCGCTGGAAAGCGTCGGCGACAACGCGCGTGGGGCGGTCGAGGCGTTGCTCGAGCGCAGCCGAATTGCGCGGGAGAAGCGCGGCCGCAGTTTCGGCAAGGTCGATGTGCCTGCGATCCCGGCCCCGGCGGGCGAGGAACAATCGACCCAGGCCGCGTTCGGGCGGATCCTGCTCGACTTGTCCAAGGCCGGGGGTGAGCTCGCTGATTGGATCGTCACGACGTCTCCGGACGTGACGGTTTCAACGAACCTCGGCGCATGGGTGAACCAGCGCGGGCTGTTCCGCCGGAGCGAAATGCCGGACGTTTTCGCGAAAGAAAGGATTGCCTCGGCACAAAAGTGGTCTGGCGGCAACAAAGGCCAGCATATCGAGCTCGGCATCGCGGAGAGCAATCTTTTCATCATGCTGGCCGCCGCGGGTCTGTCCGGGGACCTGTTCGGCGAGCGGCTGTTCCCCATCGGAACGCTCTACGACCCGTTCATCGCGCGCGGCCTCGATGCGCTGAACTACGCCTGCTACCAGGACGCCCGCTTCCTGCTGGTGGCGACGCCCAGCGGAATCACGCTCGGGCCCGAAGGCGGCGCTCACCAGTCGATCAACCCGCCGCTGATCGCGCTGGGACAGCCCGGCCTCAGGCATTACGAGCCGGCCTATGCCGACGAGCTTGCGGCGATGATGCAGGAGGCGTTCCGGCTGATTGACGATCCGAACGGCGAGAGCACGTATTTGCGTCTCTCGACGCGAAGCATCCAACAGGTGGAGCGCAGCCACGACGGCTGGCGGGACGGAGCGCTCGCCGGCGGCTACTGGCTGCGCGAGCCGGGGCCGAATGCCGAAGCTGCGATCGTCGCCATGGGCGCCGTGATGCCCGAAGCACTGGCTGCGTGGGAGGAGCTGAAGGAGGATGTGCAAGGCCTCGGCTTGCTCAACGTGACTTCGCCGGATCTCCTGCATCGCGGCTGGACCGCTGGACAGGCGGCGCGGTGGCAGGGTGCGAGAAACAGCAGCCATGTCGAGCAGCTGCTGTCAAAGCTCGCGACGAACGCCGGCCTCGTCACCATCGCCGATGCGGCCCCGGCCTCGCTTTCATGGCTGGGCGGGGTGCTGGGCCAGCGCGTGGCTCCGCTCGGGGTCGAGAAATTCGGGCAGACCGGAAGCCTCGCCGACCTCTATGCCGCCTACCGGCTCGACGGCGATGCGATCACCGAGGGCGTTGCCGAGCTACT
>DASVXR010000272.1:0-4725 GCA_036392595.1 Sphingomicrobium sp. | reverse complement strand
AGGCCGGTCGTGCCGACCAGGATGGGGACGGCCGCCGACACGGCACGGTCCAGACTGGCCTGGAGAGCAGCGGGCGCGGAAAAATCGATCAGCACGTCGCCGTGATCCTGGTCGATCGCGAACGACGGATCCTCGGCGACTGCCGCCGCAATGGCCTTGCCCATCCGGCCCTCGGGCGCGAACAGGCTGATGCGGATCGGCTGGTCGGCGGTGCGCATCAGCCGGTCATGGCGAAAGGAGGAGCGCCGCGCAATCGGCGGCGCTCCGGCAAGTCAATGCGACCAGACCATTTCCTGAAGGAGCATGTCCGAGCCGAGATGGCGGAAGGTGGCACGCTGGCCGCTCTGGGTCGCGGAATCGCGCGTATTTTGCGCGAGGAAGGCGTTGACCTCCTTCTCGCGCTGGATGTCCTCAGCAGGAGTCGTCACGTGATCGAAGATCGTCACGAGAAAGAGGTCGGGCTCGCCCTGACGTTTATTGGCGTTCGCGAAGATGTGATAGCCCTTGATCCAGCCCTTCGATTTCTGAAATTCCATGTTCTTCCGGTACTGGCTGGCGAGGAAATCGGCATATTGCGGAAAGTGACCGTCATCGATGGTCACGGACTGGACGTCCCAGAATTCTCCGCTCTTGAGCGGCAGTTCCTGCGATGCAACGGGGAGTGACCAAAGCAGCGTTCCCGCGCCGAGCGCGGCGAGTATCATCTTTCGCATATGCGATGCCCCTTCTTGGCGGAAAGCCCCCGCTTCCGCTTCAAAGGAACGGCGTCGCCATGGTCGGCGAGACGCCAGCACAAGCGGCGTCGTCCCGCGGGCCGCCCAAGCACTTATTGTTGTTTAATTCAACTCAATTCCCGAGGCGTTCGCGGAGAGCCAATGCGGCCGCCGGGGCGCGCACCTTGGCGCCGTTGATCATGAAGATGTAGCCGTCGCGGCCGTCCTTTTGCCACTGACAGGCGCGCTTTGCGAAGCCATCGAGCGCCTTGTCATCATAGCCGCTCGCGACGTTCTCGCGCATGCGCTGGAATCTTGCGTAGGCGAAGTCGGCCGTATCGGCCTCGATCGCCGGATATTCGTCGGAATCCTCGAGCACGACGGCAATGTTGCGGCCCCGGCAAAGCTCGAAGAACTTCTCGTCGTCGAAGCTCTTGTGGCGCGGCTCGATCGCATGGCGCAGCCGGACCCCCTCAAGGTCCTGCGGAAGCAGGTCGATGAAGCCCGCGATGTCGTCGCGGTCGAACTTCCGGCGCGGCGCGAATTGCCACAGGATCGGCCCCAGCTTGGGCCCAAGCGCCGCAAATCCCTGAGCGAAGAAGCCCGCGAGGCCCTCGCTCGCCTCCGCAAGCTTGGGCTTCATGACGCAGTAACGCGAGCCTTTCACCGCGAACTGGAATCCATCGGGCGCTGTCTCCGCCCATTTCTCCCAGCTTTTCCGCGCCTGCCGGCCGTAGAAGGTCGCGTTGATCTCGATCGCGGTGAGGGCGCGCGAAGCGTACTCCAGCTCCTTGGTCTGGGGCAGCTTGTCCGGGTAGAAGACGCCGCGCCAGGGCGGGTAGGTCCAGCCGCCGATGCCGATGCGGATCGTGCCTTCGCTCATCGCGATTCGCTCACTAGGGTCGGCGCATGGACATAAGCAACATCGTGATCCTGACGGGTGCCGGCGTGTCGGCCGAAAGCGGCCTCGCCACCTTCCGGGGGCCGGACGGGCTCTGGGAAGGTCACCGGGTCGAAGACGTGGCCACGCCGGAGGCCTTCCGGCGCGATCCGGCGCTCGTCCACGCTTTCTATGACGCTCGGCGAGAGAAGCTCGGGACCGTCGAGCCGAACGCGGCGCACAAGGCGCTGGCACGGCTCGACGCCGAATGGCCGGGCGAGCTTCTGCTGATCACCCAGAATGTCGACGATCTGCACGAGCGGGCCGGATCGAGACGGCTGATCCACATGCATGGCGAGCTGACCAAGGGCTGGTGCCTCGCCTGCGACGAGCGCTTCGCCTGGGACGGACCGATGGGCGAGGAAGCCTCCTGTCCGGCGTGCAATCTGACCGGTCGGGTGCGCCCGGACATCGTCTGGTTCGGCGAGATGCCTTACGAGATGGAGCGGATCGATGAGGCGCTCCAGCGCTGCGACCTTTTCGTGTCGATCGGTACGTCAGGCGCCGTCTATCCGGCCGCCGGCTTCGTGCAGACGGCGCGCTATTGCGGCGCGCGGACCCTCGAGATCAACCTCGAACCTAGCGTCGGAAGCATGTTCTTCGACGAAAGCCGCATCGGCAGGGCAGGAGAGCTGGTGCCGCAATGGGTTGAGGAGGTGCTTCAGTCCGCCCACTCCAGCCCGATTTCGCGGTAGAGCGACCGGTCCTCGTCCCAGCGAGGATTGACCTTCACGTGCAGGAACAGGTGCACCGGCCGGCCGAGATGCTGCGCAATTTCCTCGCGCGCCGCGGCGCCGATCGCTTTGAGCCGCCGCCCGCCCTTGCCGATGACGATTGCCTTCTGGCTGTCGCGCTCCACCAGGATTTGCTGGCGGATCATTGTCGAGCCGTCCGGCCGATCCTCCCATGTCTCCGTCTCGATGGCAGTGGCGTAGGGCAGCTCCTGGTGTAGCTGGTTAACGATCTGCTCGCGGGTCAGCTCGGCGGCGATCATCCGGTCGGTGGCATCGGAGACCTCGTCCTCCGGGTAGAGCCACGGGCCTTCGGGCATGGCATCGGCCAGCGCCTGCTTGAGATCGGGAACGCCATCGCCTTGCGTGGCGCTGATCATGAAGACCTTGTCGGGGTTGAGGCGATCGGTCAGCGCGGCGGAGAGAGCGAGGAGCTTCTCCTTCTTCACCAGGTCGATCTTGTTCAGCGCGAGAAAGAGCGGGTGGTTGCGTTCCTCCAGGCCCTCGAGGAGCTCGTCCCTGACCTCCTGCGAGGAGTCGATGACCAGGAGGACGAGGTCGGCGTCCTGGGCGCCGGTCCAGGCTGCCGCGACCATCGCACGGTCGAGGCGCCGTCGCGGCTGGAAAATTCCGGGAGTGTCGACCAGCAGGATCTGCGACTTGTCATGGATCGCGATTCCCATCAGCCGCGAGCGCGTCGTCTGCGCCTTCGGGCTGACGATCGCGACCTTCTGGCCGACCAGCGCATTGACGAGCGTCGACTTGCCCGCATTGGGCGCACCGATCACGGCGACGAAGCCGGCGCGCGTTTCTTGTTCAGTCATTTCAATTGCGACAACAAAGCTTCCGCCGCCGCGGTTTCGGCTTCCTGCTTGCTCGATCCCTCCGCCGTCGCTTCGCCGAGGCCCTTCACGGCGACGCGGATGGTGAAGACCGGCGCGTGGTGCGCGCCAGAGCGGCCCACCACCTCATATTCGGGCGGCTTGCACCCGCGGGCGGCCGCCAGTTCCTGGAGCGCCGACTTCGGATGCTGCGGAGCTCGCCCCTGGCCGTCGAGGAAAGGCGCCCAGGCCTCCAGGACGAAGCGCTGCGCAGCTTCGAGCCCGGCGTCGATGAGCAATGCGCCGATCAGCGCCTCGACGGTGTCTCCCACGACATTGTCGCTCTGGTTCGCGCCGTCCTCTCGGGCCTGCTTGCCCAGCCGGATGAGTGGCGGAACTCCCAGTTCCCGGCCGATCTCCGCGCAGGTCTCGCGAGCGACCAACGCATTGTAGCGGCGGGATAAATTCCCCTCGGGCTCCTTCGGATAGCGATCGTAGAGGGCCCGAGCGATCACGATGCCGAGCACTCGGTCGCCGAGAAATTCCAGGCGTTCGTAATTGTCCGCTCCAGCGCTTGAATGACTGAGAGCGCGCTCGAACAATTTCATATCCCCCGGCCGATGTCCCAGCTTTTCCCGGACGAACTGGGCGATGCCGCCGCTCATTTGCGCGAGTCCGCATAGCCGTTGCCGATGCGGTCCGAGCGCAGCGCCGCGAACCATGTCCAAGGCTTGAACCAGGAGGCAGTTCCGTCCGTCGACCAGAAGGTCACGACCGCACGGCCGATCAAATGGTCGACGGGAACGAGATCAATTCCGCCCTCGGCGGTCGGGTAGCGGCTGTCGAGGCTGTCGTCGCGATTGTCGCCCATGAGGAACAGGTGGCCGGGAGGAATCCGGATCGCGGGCCGATTATCGGCCTCGCCCTCCTGAACCTGGTCGAGCACGGTGTAGCTGGGCCCGCCCGGCAGGGTTTCGCGATAGGCCGGGTAAGCACAGGAATATCGGCCCGCCGACCGGACGATCCTGGGCTCGGCGGGCGGCACGACCTTGCAGGGACTGTTGGCGCTGATCGGTACGAGGCCGGGCGGCAAGGCTCGGCGCGACAGTCGCCGCCCGTTCAGGATGACCTCGCCGTTCTGTATTTCCACCGTATCGCCCGGAATCCCGATCACGCGCTTGATCAGGTCGTCGTCCTCGCTTGGATGGCGGAACACCACCACGTCGCCGCGGCGGGGCAAGTGGCTGAAGATCCGCCCCTCGAAGGACGGAAAGCCGAACAGGAAGCTGTAGCGGGAATAGCCGTAAGGCCATTTTGCGACGGCCAGATAATCGCCCACGTAGAGCGTTGGCAGCATCGATCCCGACGGGATGCTGAACGGCGCGAGGACGAAGCTTCGGAAGGCCCAGGCGAGGATGGCGATTCCCAGGATGAACCGCGCCAGGCTCCAGCCACTCTCGCGCCGTGGCTGCGCTGCGGCGCGGCGGGTGGTTCGGGAGGCCATCGGGCCAGCTTGTTTC
>DASVXR010000271.1:0-6914 GCA_036392595.1 Sphingomicrobium sp. | reverse complement strand
CGCTTGCGCCTGTTCAGGCTGCTTCGAAGCCGGCTCCAGCCCCGGCCCAGGCGCAGGTCGCGGACCAGAGCGTCGCGGCCTTCTACAAGAACCGCAACGGCGCTCCGCTGTGGCTGTCGGCCAATTCCGGGGACGCGGCCGAGCAGCTGATCAGCGTGCTCAGCAATGCGCGCGTCGATGGGCTCGACCCCGATGCCTATCATGTGAGCACCCTCAACGAGGTCCTGCGCAAGGCGTGGGGCCGCGACCGCAAGGCGATCCTCGCGGCCGACCAGCAGCTCAGCGAGGCATTCGTCGCCTACGTCCAGGATCTGAGGCGCGGTTCGGACGGCGGGCTGACTTTCGTCGATCCGCAGCTCAAGCCCGCGCCGCCTTCGCCGCTCGCCGCCTTGCTCGAAGCGGCCATGGCTCCGTCGCTGTCGGGTTATGTGAAAAGCGTCGGCTGGATGCACCCCATCTACGCCCAGCTTCGACAGGCGATCGTCGGACACAATTATGCCTCCGACCATGAGCGGGAGGTGCTCCAGCTGAACCTCGAGCGGGCGCGCGTGCTTCCGTCGGGCCAACAGCGCTACGTCCTCGTGAACGCCGCGCAGCAGCGGCTCTACATGTACGAGAAAAGGCAGCCGGTGGACTCGATGGTCGTCGTCGTCGGCAAGCCGAAATGGCCGACGCCGATGATGGCGGCTTACATCCGCTACGCGGCGCTCAATCCTTACTGGTACGTGCCTTCGGACCTCGCCGGCGAGGACGTCGCGCAGTTCGTGGTCAAGCAGGGGCTCGGCTACCTCAACGATTATGGCTACGAGGTAGTGTCCGACTGGACCCCGAACCCAACCATCATCGATCCCAAGACCGTCGACTGGAAGGGCGTGCTCGACGGCAAGGTCGAGGTGATGATCCGCCAGAAGCCCGGCCCGAAGAATTTCATGGGACGGATGAAGTTCATGTTCCCGAACCAGTTCGGGGTCTACCTTCACGACAATCCGCGGCGCGAGCTGTTCCTCAAGGCGTCGCGCTATTTCAGCGGCGGATGCGTGAGACTCGAAGATGCGCCGCGGCTCGGCCGCTGGCTCTTCGGTCGTGACCTCGACTGGCAGTCGGCCGGGACGGAGCAGCCGGTGCCGCTCGCCGCCCCGGTCCCGGTCTACATCACCTATCTCACGGCCATGCCGGACGGAGCGACCATCGCTTATTTCGACGACGTTTACGGGCGCGACGCGGCCAAGCTGGCGGGATCGGCCGGGCCGGGAAGCGTCGCCGTCGGCAAATAGCTATCGCCGGTACCAGTTCGGATACCAGGTGACGTCCTGCGCGACCGGGCGGCCCTGGGGATCGCGCGCGGGCAGGAAGCGGACATATTCCTCGGTCAGCTGGCACATCAGCGAGTCGGCGATCGGGCTGCCGCTGGAGCGGACGATGCGGCAGTTAGTGGCGCGGCCGTCGGGCGTCACGCGGATCGAAAGGCCGACCGTTCCCCGATCCATGCCGCTGGCGAAGGCAAGGCGGCGATATTCGCTGTTGGGAACCTTGGTGATCTTCTGGGCCGGCGTGAATCCGCCGGTGCCTCCTCCGCCGGGACCGTAGCCTGATCCTCCAGCGCCGGTCCCGGTGCCGGACGTCCCGGCGCCGGAGCTTGAGGAACTCCCGATCCCGGCGATCTTCGCTGCCGGTATCGGCGATGGCACGGGAAGTTTCGGCTGAGGCGCGACGACGGGCGTGGGCTCCGCCTTCGGCGCGGGAGCGCCTGCGGGCTTCTCCGCCTGATGCGGTTTCGGCGCGGGCGGCGGCGGCTTCACCCGCGGAGGCGGGGGCGGCTCGCGGATGTCGATCGTTGTCATGCGCTCGACCGCTTCGCGCACCACGCCGACCCTGAGGCCGGTCAAGAGCGCGACCGCAAGCGCGGCATGCACGGCAACGACTGCCGCAACGGCTTTCGCCCGGTCGGGGCGCGATACGGTGCCGGTGTAATAAGCCATCCGGGCAAGGCTCCGAGTGGCAGTTGAACGCGCGGCAGGGCCGAAAGTTTACGGTTCGAGGGCGCGCGTTTCGGCGATGAAGTCGGCGTTCTTCCGCTCGGGGCCGACCGCGGTCCAGATGGCGATGACCACCGCGACGATGCCGCAGACCAGGGCCAAGGCGAAGCCGTAATCGTCGCCGCGAGCCTCGGCGATTCCCGCCTGGATGGGCGCGTTCTTCGAGGCGATCAAATTGCCAAGCTGGTAGGCGAAGCCTGGGAAGAGGCTTCGGGCGAGCGGCGGCGACAGCTCGTTCAAATGGACCGGCACTATTCCCCATGCCCCCTGCACCGCGACCTGCATGAGGAAGCCGCCGATGCCGAGCAGAAACGGGGTGGCCGAGAAGGCGAAGAGCGGGATAACCGGCAACGCGAGCAGGCTGGCGATCACGATCGTGCGCCTCCGGCCGAGCTTCTCCGACCAGATGCCGAAGGAGATGCCACCCACGATCGCCCCGACGTTCATCACGGCGGCGAGGATGCCGGTCATGTGAGTGTCGAAGTGATGCTGCTTCTGGAGGAAGGTCGGATAGAGATCCTGGGTGCCGTGGCTGAAGAAGTTGAACGCCGTCATCAGCACGACCAGGTACAGCGCGATCTTCCAGTGCTTGACGAGCTCGGCGACGGGATTGACGTGCGGCCGGCCGCGGCGCGCCTCGAACACCGGGCTTTCCTTCACGTGCATCCGGATGAGGAGCACGAGGAGGGCGGGCGCGACGCCGACCATGAACATTCCGCGCCAGCCGATGGTGTCGAACAGCAGGAAATAGACGAGGCTGGCGACGAAATAGCCGGACGGGTAGCCGCTCTGCAGCAGGCCGGAGACGGGGCCGCGGAGCCTCGGCGGAATCGATTCCATGACGAGGCTCGCGCCCAGGCCCCATTCGCCGCCCATGCCCACGCCGAAGAGGAAGCGCAGCATGAGCAGGCTGGTGAGCGTCGGAGCGAAGCCGGAGGCAAGCTCGAACACCGAGAAGAAGATGATGTCGGCCATCAGCACCGGGCGGCGGCCGAAGCGCTCGCCGAGCCAGCCGAAGATGAAGGCGCCGAGCGGCCGGGCTGCGAGCGTCAGGAACACGCCCTGTGACACCGCCTTCACGTCCGTTCCGAACTCCTTGGAGATGGCGGTTAGCATGAAGACCATGAGGAAGAAGTCGAACGCGTCGAGCGTCCAGCCGAGATAGCTCGCCCAGATCGCGCTACGCTGCGACGGTTCGAGCGATTTCAAGTCGGCGATCAGGCTCATCCAGCGGCTCCCGTCAGAGGAAGCATCTAGTGCCGGGGGCATGCACGCCGCGCAAGATGGACGGAGAACAGCCTTTTTCCGTCGCAGCGCGTTAACGTCTCGGATAATCTGCCGCCGTGAAGAGTCTGACACTCCTGCTGCTGCTTGCCTCGGCGTCTCCGGTGCTCACCGGCTGCGTTCCGATGATGGCGGCATCCGCCGTGAGCATGGCCGCGCAGGGCTCACATGGAGAGGCGGCCGGCAACGAAGACTTGCAGGCCAAGGCGCGCGACGCGTGCACGGAGCGGGCGTCGCAATATGGCGCCGTTCACGTCAACGTCGTGGAGCAACGTAAAGCCGACCAAATCATCGTTTGGGGGACAGTCGACGACGGCAAGGAAAGCCGCTCGTTCGAGTGCGACTTCGGAACGCAGATCACCGGATTCACGCTGCGCCGGATCGCGCCGGCGTCGTGATGACGTTCCGCGCACTGCGGACACTGGGTTCAATGTAGGCTACAGTGCAACCGGCTTGAGCAAGCAGGAGCAGGCGAAATGGCCACAGTGAGCGTCGTCTATCCGCGGGAGCCCGGCGGGACGTTCGATTATGATTATTACCAGACGAAACACATGCCGCTGGTCGGCGAGCGCTGGGGGGCCGTTGGACTGACGGGCGGCGAAGCGCTGCTCGGCCGGTCCGCGCCGGATGGGTCCGATGCGCCTTACTTCGCGATCGGAATCATCCACTTCGAATCGGATGAGGCCCTCAAGGCCGCGATGAACGGCGAGCATGCGTCGGAAGTGATCGGCGACATCCGCAACTTCACCAACGTGCGGCCGGTCATCCAGGTGAACGAGCGCTACGTGCCGGAGCTTTGAGGGGCCTCAGGCAGCTTCGCGAGTGTGCTCGAGCCACTGCTCGAGCCACTTGATCGTGTAGTCGCCCGCGAGGAAGTCGGGGTCGCGGACGATGCGCTGGTGGAGGGGAATGGTCGTCTTCATTCCCTCGACGACATATTCCTCGAGCGCCCGGCGGAGGCGCATGATGCAGTCCTCGCGGGTCACCCCGTAAACGATCAGCTTGCCAATCATGCTGTCGTAGTAGGGCGGGACCTTATAGCCCGTGTAGAGGCCGCTATCGACGCGGACGTGCATCCCGCCAGGGGCGACGTAATTCTTCACCAGGCCCGGCGCGGGCGCGAAGGTCTCCGGGTCCTCGGCGTTGATCCGGCATTCGATCGCATGGCCGTGGAGCTGCACCTCGTCCTGGGTGCACGACAGGCCCTCGCCCGATGCGACTCGGATCTGCTCACGGACGAGGTCGATGTCGCTGATCATCTCGGTGACCGGATGCTCGACCTGGAGGCGGGTGTTCATTTCGATGAAGTAGAACTCACCGTCCTCGTAGAGGAACTCGATGGTACCGGCGCCGCGGTAGCCCATCTCGCTCATCGCCTGGCGCACGCGCTCGCCCATGGCGCGGCGCTGCTCGGGCGAGATGATCGGCGAGGGGGCCTCTTCGAGCACCTTCTGGTGCCGGCGCTGGAGCGAGCAGTCGCGCTCGCCCAAATGGATTGCGCCGCCCTCGCCGTCGCCGAAAACCTGGAATTCGATGTGGCGCGGGTCGGCGAGATATTTCTCCATATAGACGGTGTCGTCGCCGAAGGCCGAGCGAGCTTCGGCGGCAGCCTGGCTCATCAGGCTTTCGAGCTGGTCCTCCGACGGGACCACCTTCATTCCGCGGCCGCCACCGCCGGACGCCGCCTTGATCAGCACCGGATAGCCGATCTCCTCGGCGAGCTTGTGCGCCTGCTTGACGCTGGTGACCGGCCCCGGAGAGCCGGGCACGAGCGGAAGGCCGAGTTTCGCCGCTGTCCGCTTGGCCTCGATCTTGTCGCCCATCGTCCGGATGTGCTCGGGCTTGGGGCCGACCCAGATGATGTTGTGGCTCTCGACGATCTCCGCGAACTGCGCATTCTCGGAGAGGAAGCCGTAGCCCGGGTGGATCGCGTCCGCGTGGACGACCTCCGCGGCGGAGATGATGTTGGGGATGTTGAGGTAGGATTCGCTCGCCGGCGGCGGGCCGATGCAAACCGTCTCGTCGGCAAGGCGGACGTGCATCGCGTCGGCGTCGGCGGTGGAGTGAACCGCGACCGTGCGGATGCCCATTTCGTGACAGGCGCGGTGAATCCGGAGCGCGATCTCGCCGCGGTTAGCGATCAGCAGCTTCTGGATTTTCATTGGGGGCGCCGCCTAGCCGATGACGACGAGCGGCTGGTCGAACTCGACCGGCTGGCCGTCGCTGACGAACAGCTTCTTCACGATCCCGCCCTCGGGTGCGGTAATCGGGTTCATCACCTTCATCGCCTCGACGATCAGCAGGGTGTCGCCCGCCTTTACCGCGTCGCCGACGTCGGCGAACGCCTTCGCGCCAGGCTCGGGCGAGAGGTAGGCGGTGCCGACCATCGGCGACTTGACCGTGGTCCCGCTGACTTCCTCGGCGGCCGGTTCCGCGGCTGGGGCCGGCGCCGGCGCCGCGGCAGCAGGCGCGGGAGCCGCCGCCACGGGAGCGGCCCCGATGACCGGCGCGGGCTCCCTCGTGACCTTGATCCGGCGGTCGCCGTCCTGGACCTCGATCTCGGTCAGCTCGGCCTCGGTCAGCAGAGCGGCAAGCTCGCGCACCAGCTTCGGATCGATGCGCATCGCGCGTTCGCCGCCGTTGCCGGTAGTCGCCTTGCGTTCGGCCATCGTCACCCCTGTTGAAGTTGCTGGCGCGCGCTCTTGCAGACGAGGGCGCTCCCGTCCACCCTCAACCTTCGGGAAGGGTTTGCGCTCCCTCGGGCAGGCTCCTATTTCGACGCGCATGGAGCTCCAGGAAACGATCGCGATCCACGTCAACGGCGGCCTCACTCGGGTGCCGGTTGGAGTGAGCGTCGCCGAGATGCTCGGCGAGCTCGGGCTGGACGCCCGCAAGGTCGCGGTCGAACGCAACCTCGCCATCGTTCCGCGCTCCACATTCGAAGAGGTGCGCGTGGAAGAGGGCGATGCGTACGAGATCGTCCATTTTGTCGGGGGCGGCTGAGTGAACGTTCCGAGTACCATCCAGGCGGATACATGGACCGTCGCGGGACGGACGTTCAGATCGCGCCTCATCGTCGGCACCGGCAAGTACAAGAGCCTCGAGGAGAATGCGGCGGCAGTCGAAGCATCGGGCGCCGAGATCGTCACGGTCGCGGTTCGGCGGGTGAATATCTCCGACCCGAACCAGCCGATGCTGACCGACTTTATCGACCCCAAGAAGGTTACGTATCTCCCCAACACCGCAGGCTGCTTCACCGCGGAGGAGGCGATCCGCACGCTGCGCCTCGCGCGCGAGGCGGGCGGGTGGAAGCTGGTGAAGCTCGAAGTCCTGGGCGAAGCGAAAACGCTTTACCCCGACATGCGCGAAACGCTTCAGGCGACAGAGACCCTTGTCAAAGAGGGCTTCGAGCCGATGGTCTATTGCGTCGACGATCCGATCGCCGCGAAGCAGCTGGAGGAAGCGGGCGCGGTAGCGATCATGCCGCTGGGCGCGCCGATCGGCTCCGGCCTTGGAATCCAGAACCGTGTGACGATCCGGCTCATCGTCGAAGGCGCGGGCGTGCCCGTGCTCGTCGACGCGGGCGTGGGAACC
>DASVXR010000270.1:0-5751 GCA_036392595.1 Sphingomicrobium sp. | reverse complement strand
GCTTCGGCGGTGGTCGCGGCGATCTTCTACTGGCTCGCCAGCGGGCAATTCCTGCGAGCGCTCATCGCCGTCGCCATCATCGCTTTCTTCGGTTTCTCCGCCGCCGCGTGGCGGGTCCAATCCTAAGTTGCGCTTGAATCGAAACCCGCCCGCCGTCGCCGGCGGGCCGCCCGATCTTGCTGCTCTAAGTGATCAGCGGATGTTCGTGCTGACGTATCCCTGGATCTTCTTCACGAGCGGGTTCGGCAGCGGAACATAATCGAGGCTCAGCGCCTGCGGCTGGCCCTTCGCCAGCGCCCAGTTGAAGAACTTTTTGGCCGACGCGCTTCCGGCCGCATTCTTCGGCTGCTTGTACATCAGCACGAAGGTTGTGGCGGTGATCGGATAGGCGTTCGGTCCCGGCGCGTTCGTCATCACCAGGTTGAAGTCCTTGGCATGTGCCCAGTCGGCCGTTGCCGCCGCGGCCGCGAACGACTTGGCGTTGGGCGCCACGAACTTGCCCGCCGCATTCTGCATCAGCGTGTAGGCCATCTTGTTCTGCACGACATAGGCATATTCGACATAGCCGATCGAATAAGGGATCTGCTTGACGTAGCCGGCGAGGCCTTCGTTGCCCTTGCCGCCGATCCCGCCGTTCCAGGAGACGGTCTTGCCTTCGCCGAACTTCGACTTCCAGCCCGGGCTCACCTGGCTGAGGTAGTGGGTGAAGTTGAAGGTCGTGCCCGAATCGTCGGCGCGGTGAATGGGCGTGATCGCCTTTGCCGGGAAATGCAGCCCCGGGTTGAGCTTGCCGATCCTGGGATCGTTCCACATCTTGATCTCGCCCGCGTAGATGGCGGCGAGGACCGGCCCGTTGAGCTTGACCTGCCCCGGGTGAGCGCCCGGGATGTTGATCACCGGCACTACTCCGCCGATCACGACGGGGAATTGCGCGAGGCCGGAGGCGGCCAGCTCTTCGCTTGCGAGCGGCTTGTCGGTCGCTCCGAAGTCGACCGTGCCCGCCTTGATCTGGGCGATTCCGCCGCCCGAGCCGATCGACTGGTAATTGATCTCGTCTCCGCCGCCCTTCTTATAATCGGCGGCCCATTTCGACAGGACCGGATAGACGAAGGTGGAACCGGCGCCGGTGATTCCGGCATGCGCGGGAACGGCAAGCACTGCTGCCGAAGCGGCGAAAAAGCTGACTGAACGAAGCAACATATTCATTGGAAAGCCCCCCGAGGTCATAAAGATCGATGGCTGTGGCCACCATCTTCGGCGGTACGCCCGCCCGACGACAATCGAGTGACTCGAATGTTGCCGTTTGATTGCGGGCGGGCGGGCCCGCGCGCGTGCGGGGAGAGTAAGTTCAGCAGCGGGAACGGCTGTAACAAAAGTGACCAGCGCCGGTCACAGATTCGCTTGCTTTGCCCGACTAGCCCCAACTCGAGTTTGAAGACTCGTCAGTTCAACGCGCTCCATCGGGGGGACACCATGAAGCTTATCTATCGGCTCGCTACGGGAGCCGCTCTGGGCACAATCGCAATGACGGCTGCGGTGCCGGCTTACGCTGCGAAGAAGCATGCGACGGTACGCAAGCACGTCGTCGATCCGCGCGACGCGCAGATCCGCGCTCTCGAGGCGAAGGTGGATGCCCTGACGGCCCGCCTCGACGCTCAGGAAGCCGCGCAGCAGCAGGCGACCCAGGTCGCGCAGACCGCGCAGGCCGCCGCCGCCGCCGCCCAGACCCAGGCGGAAACCGCGCTCACCCAGTCGCAGGCCGCCCAGAAGCAGGTCGCCAGTGTCGAAAAGACGGTCCCGCCGCTTGAGAAGGCGCTCAAGACCGGCTGGTTCGCCAACACGTCATTGAGCGGCAAGGCGTTCTTCAACGTCAGCAACATCAACCAGAGCCACACGGACCTCGCCGGGATCACGACCAACGACGCGCAGCAGGGCACCCAGGCGGAGCTGAAGCGCTTCTACATCGGCGTCGACCACAAGTTTAACAACACGTTCTCCGCCAACATCACGACGGACATCCGCTACAATGCGAACGGCACCAGCAAGGACGTGCTGGTGTACGTGAAGAAGGCGTATCTGCAGGCGAAGCTTGCGCCGGAGCTGACGCTTCGAGCGGGCTCGGCGGACCTTCCCTGGGTGCCCTTCGTCGAGGGCATCTACGGCTACCGCTTCGTCGATAATATCCTGATCGATCGGACCAAGTTCGGCACCTCGGCCGACTGGGGCGTCCACGCCGGAGGCAGCTTCGCCAACGGGCTGGTCAACTATGCCGTCTCCGCGATCAACGGAGCGGGCTACAAGACGCTGTCGCGAAGCTCGGACACCGTCGATCTGGAGGGCCGGATCAGCGTCAATCCGATCAAGTCGATCACCCTCGCCGTCGGCGGCTACACCGGCAAGCTCGGCAAGAGCGCCGCCAATCTGCCCGCGGGCGCGACCCCGCACCGGGCAAGGCGCTTCGACGCGCTCGCGGCCTACACCGACAAGCGCATCCGCGCCGGCGTCGAATATTTCGCCGCCAAGGACTGGAACAACGTCAACAGCCCCCTCGAGGACAAGGCCAGCGGCTGGTCGGGCTTCGGCTCCTTCGCCTTCATGCCGGAGCTCGCGGTCTTCGCTCGCTACGACTGGCTGAAGCCGAGCAAGGACCTCAACCCGGCGCTGAAGGACAATTATTTCAACGTCGGCCTCGATTATAAGCCGATCCCGCCGATCGACCTCGCGCTCGTCTACAAGCGCGACAAGGTGAAGAACGGCTTCCTCGCGACGTCGAACGGGACGATCGGGGGCCTCGATCACGGCAGCTATGACGAGGTCGGACTGTTCGGGCAGCTCGCTTTCTAAGCCTGCCCTTCGCAGCCTTTCGGCCCTGGTCTCTCCACCGGGCCGAAAGGCTGCTTCCCGCCATGGCGCTTCCCGATCGATCGGCTACAGAGCCGCTGATGGTCCAGATCGGCCCCGAACTGCGCGCCCTCATCGACGCCTTCGACGAGCCGACGCTGCTGGTCGAAGGCCGCTACGTGCGCCTCGCCAACGAGCCCGCGCGGGTGCTTCTCGGCCGCGGGATCGAAGGCCGCGACGTTCGCCTGGCGATCCGCCATCCGCAGGCGCTCGAGCATATCCTGTCCGGCCGCTCGGGCGACGTGGACGCGGCCGGCATCGGCGAGATCGGCCGTTCCTGGAAGCTCATCCTCCGCCGCATCGGGGGCGATGCCGTCCTCGTCCGGATGATCGATCGCTCGGCCGCCGTCTCGGCCGAGAAGATGCGCGTCGATTTCGTCGCCAACGCGAGTCACGAGCTGCGCACGCCGCTGTCCACCATCCTCGGCTATGCCGAGACCCTGTCGGAAGAGGGCGACCTGCCTTCCGAGCTCAGGGCGAAATTCGGCAAGACCATCGGCGAGGAAGCGCGGCGCATGCTGCGCATCATCGAGGACCTGATGAGCCTTTCGCGCATCGAGGCCGACCGCTTCGTGGCGCCCGGCGAGCGGGTCGAGCTCGGCGATGTCATCGACACGGCGGTCGCGAACGTTCGCGGCGCCTCGGCCAACTCGCCGTGCGAATTCGCGGTGAATGTCGAACCGGGCCTGCCGGCCGTTCGGGGCGACCGGGCGCAGCTGGTCCAGCTCGTCGACAATCTTCTCAGCAACGCGGTTCGCTACGGCTGCGACAAGCCGGGTGCGTGCATCGACCTCTCGGCTTCGAGCGATGGCCGCTGGGTAGCGCTCGCCGTTACAGACCACGGCCCCGGCATCCCGCGCGAGCATCTGCCGCGAGTGACCGAACGCTTCTACCGGGTCGATGCCGCCCGAAGCCGGGAGTCCGGCGGCACCGGCCTCGGACTCGCCATCGTCAAGCATATCGTCGAGCGCCACCGCGGAGCGCTCGACATCAACAGCACGGTCGGCGTCGGGACCAGCGTCACCGTAAGACTTCCGATGGCGCCTTAATCGCGGAAGGAAACAATCGCGCCAGACGAGGCGTTGGGCCTGGCAAAGAGGTTCCAGTATGCGTCGCCAGGCCCTTGCCTTTGCCCTTCTCGCCCTTCTCCCAGGCTGCAAGACGAGCTCCGTCACAGCGCCGGTCAAGAGCGCCGGCGAGACCGTCGTGTCGGGCGCCAAGGCCGTCGGCTCGGCGGCAACGTCGCTGGTCAACGTCAACCTCTCGAACGTGCTCAACAATCTCGCCGTCGACCTCCACGTCGACCGGGCCAATATCCCGATCAACGCCATGATCCCGATCACCATCGCGGCCAACGTCTGCGGGGTCTCGATCAACATCCTCTCGGTCGCTGCCGCCAACACGGCGAAGTGCACCGCGACGACGACCTCGCCGCAGCTGACCCAGATCGTCGGCCAGCAGCTCCAGGCGGGCGGCGGCACGCAGACAGGCGCAGCTCCCGCGACGACGACGACCGCGACGCAGCCGCCCCCCGCCACGACAACTCCGCCCAAATAAGCTCGAACAGGAGGAACCAAATGCGCGCACGAACCTGGATGATCGCAGCCGCGACGGCCGCGCTTGCTGCTTCGGTGGTGGCCTGCAAGGCACAGCAGCCGAGCAGCGCCGGAACTCAGGCACCGGCCGGGACCACGGCCGGCGGAACGACCGGCGGGACAGGCGGCACGACTGGTGGAACAGGCGGAACGAGCATTCCGTCGCTGGTCAACGTCAATCTCCAGAACGTGCTCAACAACCTCTCGGTCGCGCTTCATATTGACCGCGCCAACATCCCGGTGAACGCGCAGGTGCCGATCGACGTCGCAGCCAACGTCTGCGGAGTCTCGGTGAACGTGCTCGCGGCGTCGGTGGCCAGCGGCAACGGCAGCTGCACCGCGACGACGACGAGCCCCACGCTCATCCAATATGTCTCGCAGCAGCTATCGGCGGGCGGCGGGACCCAGACCGGAACGACCAACAATATGATCTAGGCCGCGGAGGCGCCGAGCAGCCCGGCCAGCGCCTCGCGCACGTCGTCGATCGTATAGGGCTTCTGCAGCCGCGGCCGATCGCGCCATTTTTCCGGCATCGTCCAGTCGGCATAGCCGCTGGTGAAGATGAAGGGCACACCCCTGGCTTCCAGGGCCTCGCACAGCGGGAAGACCCGTTCGCCGCGGATGTGCACGTCCACCATCGCCGCGTCGAACCGCGCCTGCTCGATCAGCTCGCGAGCGGCGGCCATGTTCGGTGCCGGACCGACGACCTCGCAGCCGAGATCCTGAAGAAGGTCGGCCGTGAAGGGACCGACGACCGGTGAGTCCTCGACTAGGAGGATTCGTTTGCCCTCGAGCTCCGGCATGACCGTCCTAGTGGACGAACCTCGCCACGACGTCGCGATAGCTTCGCGACACTTTCACCTGCGCCCCGGAATCGAGCACCAGGAAGCATTCGCCGTTGGTGTGCGGCTTCACCTGCCTGACGAGGTCCAGGTTGACGATCGTCGAGCGGTGAACGCGCTGGAATCGCCGTGGATCGAGCCTCTTCTCCAGGTCCTTCATCGTCTCGCGCAGGATCAGTGTGTTGTCGCCCGTCTGGATGCACATGTAGTCGCCCGCGGCGTCGATCCGCTCGATCGTGTCGACGTCGACGCGGAAGATCTGCCCCTGGTCCTTGATGTTGATCATCTTCTCGAACCGATCCGGGGCGGGACCTTCAGGCGATGCATCGGCCAGTTCTTCAGCCGCTTCCGGCGCATGCTCGGCCAGGACTTCCTTCAGCCGCTCGGCCTCACCGGCGCTGCGCTTCTCCGCG
>DASVXR010000269.1:0-2511 GCA_036392595.1 Sphingomicrobium sp. | reverse complement strand
GACGACCGCCGAGCGCGGCGGAAGGCGCGAGAGCTTGACGCTTCCGGCGTAGCGCAGGGTCGAGAAGCGCGGACGGCTGACGATCTCGGCCTCGGGGAGGAGCTCGCGGATGATCGGGCGAAGCGTGTCCGAGCCGAGGATCAAGGTTTCCTCGCGGCCGCGGGCGCGGAGCATCCGGTCGGTGAAGACATGGCCGCGCTCGGGGTCGATGCCCAGCTGCGCCTCGTCGATCGCCGCGAAGGCGAAATCGCGCTGGAGCTCATTGTCGTGATGAGCGTCGCCGCCTGGAACGGGCATGCTTTCGGCGGTGCAGAGGAAATAGCGCGCCTGGGGCGGGACGATGCGCTCCTCGCCGGTCAGGAGCGCGACCAGCTTCTCGCCCTTCATGGCGCAGACGCGGTCGTAGACCTCGCGCGCGAGGAGGCGCAGCGGGAAGCCGATGACTCCGGACGAATGGCCGCACATCCGCTCGATCGCGAGGTAGGTCTTCCCCGTGTTGGTCGGCCCGAGAATGGCCCGGACCGGAGCGTCAGAGCGGCGCGTCACATCCACGAATGTGCCAGCGCCGCAGACGAACGCAAGGTTCCTTTGGAAGGCAAATTAGGCCGGTTTTAACCTTGATTGGCGATTGATCGGGGCGTGTTGACGAGGGCTTCCACGCAGCCGCGGTCCTTCGGCCGCCGGAACAGCGCGTCCGCGGTGACGCTGGCCCTGCCGCGTCCCGGATGGGTGAGTGCAGGCGTTCTTGCGCTCTTGTGCAGCGGCGTCGCCTGGGCATCGCTTCCGTCCGCGGCCGAAATTCGCCCTGACGACCAGCGCCAGTGGGCGGCGCTTGGAATCGCTCCGCTGTCGGGCGGCGGAACGACAGGAATGCGGATGGCGCCGACCGAACTTGCCGAGCCGGTCGATTTCGTCGCCCATCGCCCATTGTCGATCGAGAATGTCACTCCGCCAGCTCCCAAACCGGCGCCCGCCGTCACTGGCCCGATCCGCATCCGCGGACGCATCGGCGACGGCCTTTACTGGTCGCTGCGCGCGGCGGGCGCCTCTCCGCAGGTTGCGGCTGCCTATCTCGCAGCGCTTGCGACGGAGATAGATGTCGGCGGTGACGTCGGCTCCGGCGACTCCTTTGACCTCGTGCTCTCAAGCGGCGGCCAGCTGCTCTACGCAGGGCTCAACCGTGTCGGCCAGCAGCCGCTGCAGTTGGTGCTGTGGAACCAGGGCGGGCGAGCGGAATGGATCAACGCCGCCAATGCCGATCAGCCCGCGCCGGTGGAAAGCGGCATGACGATGCCGGCGAACGGGCCGATCACCTCCTATTTCGGCTATCGCTACCATCCCATCCTGCACTTCACTCGCTTCCATGCGGGCGTGGACATCGGCGCGAGCTGGGGCAGCCCGATCGTCGCTGCGGGCGACGGGCAGGTGATCGGCGCAGGCTGGGCCGGGGGCTACGGCCGGGAGGTCCAGATCGCCCACGGCGGAGGCCTCGTCAGCCTTTACGGGCATATGAGCGAGATCGTCGCCGCCGCTGGAAGCTTCGTCCACCAGGGGCAGGTCATCGGCTATGTCGGATCGTCGGGCCTGTCGACGGGGCCGCATCTGCACTTCGAAGTGCGGCAGGGCGGCCAGCCGGTAAACCCGCTCGCCGTGCGGTTCAGGAGCACTCAGGTCGTGGACACTCACGTGGCCGACGCGGTGAAGCAGCGGCTGAAGGCCCTGCTCAGCGTCGGCTCCAAGGGCGCCTGAGGGGCCGCCGGAGCGCCGGGACTCCATTAATTCGCCGTTTACGCTATACTGCCGTTCCCCTCGCGTCGCGCTGTTGAGGGACGACGGCGAGTAAGCCGCCGAGTTGTTGGGTTCCTTGCTCGGGAGACCCGCAATGACGGTGCAAGAGGGACTGACGCGGCCCGCCGGCGCGCCCGCTGTTGAAACGCCCGGCTCCCCCGCCTGGTGGCAGGGCCGGTCTTCGGATGAACTTCAGGCGATCGTGCATCGCGGCGTGCAGGCCGGCGAAATGTTCTTTGCCGCCGCCGCCGAGATGGAGCGCCGAGCGAGGGAGATCGAGGCGGCGCGCGATGCCGAGCAAGTGGTTGTGGTCAAGACCTCGCGGCGGCTCGGCTGGGAGCTGAAGCTGCTGTTCGCCGTGATCGCGCTTGGAGCGCTGATCCTGCTGATGCGCCTGTAATCAGCGCCCGTGCCCGCGCCAGCGCTTGCCCGGGGCGCTTTAGCGCCCGTGCCCGCGCCAGCGCTTAATCGTGCGCTGGATGATGCCGGCCTCGTCGCCGGTCTCGCGCCATAGGCGGGCGAAGCTCGGGTCGGCCGAGGCGGGTCGCTTCTCCGGCTCCAGGTCGTCGAAGCGGACTCGGATCGGGATCGCGACACCCTCCCCGCAGGCAATGCATTCGCGGTTGCGAAGCGCGGGGATGGCATCGAGGAACCCGCGCGCGCCTTCGGGCATCGCGGCGCGCACGCAGGCCTGGTCGCGGTCGTTGTTGAGGCGCATCGAGA
>DASVXR010000268.1:0-2368 GCA_036392595.1 Sphingomicrobium sp. | reverse complement strand
CCCCAGCGTGTTGCGAACCCGGTGCTGCAGCTCCGATAGCAGCAGCCGAAGCCGAGCCTCGCTCTCGCGCAACGCAGCCTCCGCTCTCACCGTGCTCGTCACGTCGAGGAAGGTCAGCACCGCGCCGGCGATGAAATTGTCGACGCTTCGATACGGGTGAACTCGCGCGATATAATGCGATCCCTCGCGCGACTTCACCTCGCGCTCGGCGGTTCCGAGCTTCGTGAGCACCTTGTGCACGTCGTCGCTGAGCTCAGGGTAGGACACGCGCGTGCCGAGATGGTCGATCGGCCGTCCGATATCGGTCTCCAGCAGGTGAAAGATCTCGGTCGCCGCCGGAGTGAAGCTGCGAACCCTGAGGTCATTGTCGAGGAAGATCGTCGCGATCTGCGTCGATTCGAGCAGGTTCCGAAGATCGCTGTTCGCCCGCGCAAGGTCACGGACCCGATGGTCGAGCTCGGCATTGACCGTCTGCAGCTCCTCGTTGACCGACTGAAGCTCCTCCTTCGACGTCTCCAGCTCTTCGTTCGACGACTGGAGTTCCTCGTTGATCGATTGATATTCCTCGTTCGAGCTCTTCAGCTCCTCATTGGTCGATTCAAGCTCCTCGATCGTCGCCTGCAGCCGCTCCTTGGTGAGCCGCAGCTCGGATTCGAGCCGCTCCACATGCTCGTCCGAGGCGCCTTTCCGCCCTGCCGGAGAGGTCGACTCGATTATGGGCCCGCCCTCCTGGAACAGGACGATCAGCGCGGTGAGATCCGGGCCGTCGAGGATCGGTTCGATGATCAGGTTGACGAGCCCCGACTTGCCGTTCTCGCGCACCGGGATCCGGTCGTGCTCGACCCGCGCCCTTTCCTCCGTCGCCTGGTGGAGAGCCGCGCGAAGGTCGAGCCTCAAATCGCGATGGACGAGATTGAACAGGTTGAGGCTCGCCGCCCCGGCCGCCGGTTCGAGGAACTTGCCCGTCCGTCCGGAGAAATGCAGCACCTCATGCTGCGTATCGATGATGACATAGGCCGGCGCGTATCGGTCGGCGATCTGCTCGGCGCGGCGCCCGATCGTCGCGACGAGGCCGCCCGGCCGCGGCGGAGCCGCCGCCTTTTCCGCTGCCAGCTCGCGCGGCTGCCTCGCAACGAGGGGAAACTCCGGCAGGACCTTGGTCGGTGTCTCGAGACGCCGGAACAGCCGGTTCTTGCGATCCACCGGGGCGAATAGCTTCTGGTGCCGGGTCACATTCTCGGACGCGCCGAGGAACAGCAAACCGCCGGGCCGAAGCGAGAAATGGAAGATGGGGATCACCCGGTTCTGCAGGTCGCTGTTGAGGTAGATCAGCAGGTTGCGGCAGCTCAACAGGTCGATCCGGGAGAATGGCGCATCCTTTATCAGGTTGTGCGGCGAGAAGATGCACATCTCGCGCAGCTCCTTCACCACCCGATAGGTGTCCCCCTCCTTCACGAACCAGCGCCTGAGCCGCTCCGGAGTTACATGCTCGGAGATTCCGCTCGCATAGCGCCCAGCCCGAGCAGCGCCGAGCGCCCGGGCGTCGAGGTCGGTGGCGAAGATCTGCACCGTCGGGCCGTTGTCGACGGTCTCCAGATATTCCGACAGCAGGATCGCTATCGAATAGGCCTCTTCGCCGGTCGCGCAGCCCAGGACCCAGACCCGGAAATGGTCGTTCGGGCCCTTCCCTTCGAACAGTTTCGGCAATTCTTTCTCGAGGGCGTCGAACTCCTTCGCGTCGCGGAAGAATTGCGTCACCCCGATCAGCAGGTCCTGGAACAGGTGATGGACCTCGTCCCGGTCTTTCTTCAGCCGAGACGCATAATCGGCGATGCTCGGCGCCTGGACGACCTGCATCCGGCGCTGCACCCGCCTCAGGAAAGTGTTGCGCTTGTATCCGTGGAAATCGTTGCCGGTGACGGTCCGAAGCGTCCCTGCAATCTGCGTCAGCAGGCTCGCGACCTGCTCCGAAATCTCTCCGGCGGCCTCTGGAGCGCCAACGGTTTCCAACCCGCGGATGTAGAGCGCGATCTGTGACGGGATCTGCTCCAGCGGAAGAAGCAGGTCGACGATTCCGGCGGGGCTGGCCGCACCCTGCTCCGCCGCGTCGGCCTCACCGTTCAGGCTTTCGGCGATCGAGAGCCCGCCATATTGTTTCGTCGCCGAGACGCCCGCCGTGCCGTCGCTTCCGAGACCATTCAGGATGACGGCGACGGAACGGTCCTGGGCATGCTCCGCGAGCGAAATGAGCATGCTGTCGACTGTGCCTCTATGCCCGGCTGGCTCCTTGGCCGGCCGGATCGCCACATGGCCGTCGGTGAGCGTGATGAGCTCGCTGCCGCCGCCGACGTAGATTCTGTCCGGTTCG
>DASVXR010000267.1:0-2263 GCA_036392595.1 Sphingomicrobium sp. | reverse complement strand
GGCGAGCTGGTCAGCGACGTCGCCAATGTCGAGGTCGAGCTCGGCGGGCACCAGGTCGAGCAGTCCGACATCGACGAGCTACTGAAGGGCGGCCGAGAAGCGATCGACCGCAACGGGCAGGTGGTGCTCCACGCGCACCCCGCGCTCTACACGATCGACCGGGCGCAAGGCGTGCAGCAGCCGATCGGCCTCTTCGCGAACCGCCTCGGCGTGGACATCCACGTCATCGCGGCCGACCCTGCTCCGCTGCGCAATATCGATACCGTGATCCGCTCGGCGCATCTCGGTGTGAAAGCCATCGTCGCATCGCCCATCGCTGCGGCCCTCGCCTGCCTCAGCGACGAGGAGCGAGAGCTCGGAGTCGCGCTCGTCGAACTTGGCGCGGACGTTACGAATATCTCGGTCCACTACGGCGGAATGCTGGTGGGCCTGCGCTCCGTTCCGCTTGGCGCGCGCGACATCACCAACGACATCGCCTGCGCCTTCGCCGTCCAGCGCCGGGACGCCGAGCGTCTCAAATGCTTCTACGGCTCGGCGATGACGAGCCCGCGCGACAATCACGAGATCATCGAGGCGACGCAGCTCGGTGCGGAGCAGGGCAGCGAGCCGATGAAGATCACTCGAGCCCAGCTGATGATGGTGATCCGCCAGCGCGTCGAGGAGCTCACGAACGAGATCGAAGGCGCTCTCAAGGGCCTCGGCTTCACCGGTCCGGTCGGCCGCCAGGTGGTCCTGACCGGCGGCGGAGCCGAGCTCAAGAATATCGCCGACTATATGCAAGGCGTGCTCGGCCGGGCCGTGCGCGTCGGCCGACCGAAGCAGCTGACCGGCCTCCCGGACGCGCACAGCGGGCCGGCGTTCTCGACTCTGGTTGGGCTGGCGCTGCTGGCCTCTTCGGGCCGGGGCGACATCCGCGACATCGTTCTTCCCGGAATCCAGAAGAAGCAGTCCAGCGGCATGTTCGGCCGGCTGATCGCGGCGATGAAGGGCGGGTATTAGGCCGGTCACCCCCGTGCTAGGTTCCCAGCAAGGGGGGAAGGGCATGGCCACAGTCGCGCGCACGAGCAGGGCCGGGGCGTCGCTCATCTTCCTGCTCGGGGCGGCGGTTTTCCTGAACTATGTGGACCGCGGGGCGATCGGCATCGCCGCGCCGGTGATGAAGTCCGAGCTCGGCCTCAGCGCCGGCGCCTACGGTCTCGCTTTCTCGGCTTTCTTCTGGGTCTATGCGCCCGTCCAGCTGTTCACGGGTTGGCTTTGCGACCGCTTCTCCGTGTACAAGCTCCTCGCGGCCGGGATCCTTCTCTGGGCGGCAAGCACGATGCTGATGGGCTTTGCCGCCGGCTTCCTCTCGCTGTTCCTACTCCGCGTCATGCTGGGCGTTGGGGAAAGCATCTCCTTTCCGGGCAGCTCGAAGATCATCGCGCGGCACGTGCCGGCGGAGAAACGCGGGGCCGCCAATGCAGCGCTCGCGATGGGCATCGCGCTCGGCCCGGCGTTCGGAACGCTGGCCGGTGGACTGATCGTCGCCTCCTGGGGATGGCGAGTGATGTTCTGGCTGTTCGGAGTGGCGACGTTCCTCTGGCTGTTCCCGTGGCAACAGCTCGTCCGGACCCTTTCAGCTCCGGCTCACGAGGCGCCGGAGAGCCGAGTGCCGGTGAGCGCCCTGATTCGGAAATGGCCGCTCTGGTCGATGTCGATCGTGCACGCGCTCGGCAATTATTGCTTCTATTTCCTTCTTGCCTGGCTGCCTCTCTACCTCGTCCAGTCGCGCGGCTTCACCATTACCCAGATGACCATGCTCGCGACCCTCGGCTACGCAGTCCAAGGGGCCTGCGCTTTCGCTTACGGTCGATTTTCGGACTGGTGGACCCTTTCCGGCCGCTCGGAGGCGGCCTGTCGCCGCGGGATGATGGTCGCAAGCCAGTCGCTCGCCGCGGCGGCGATCCTCGGCCTCGCCTTTGCGCATGGCGCGATCGCTATCGCGATCCTGCTCTGCCTCGCTGGCGCCGCCTCCGCCTCGCTGTCGATGAACCTTTATGCCGTCGCCCAGATGTTCGCGGGGCAACGGGCATCGGGGACCTGGGTCGGGGTGCAGAATTCGCTCGGCAATCTCTCCGGAATTTTCGGCCCGATCGTCACCGGCATCATCATCGACCGCGCCGGCTATGCGAGCGCATTTTACCTGACGGCGGGGGTGGCAGCTGTCGGCGCGATCTGGTGGGCGGTTGGCGTTCCGAAGATCGAGCAGGTCGAGTTCGATTGA
>DASVXR010000266.1:0-4331 GCA_036392595.1 Sphingomicrobium sp. | reverse complement strand
GGGCTCCCTCCGTCAGCCCCGCTTCGCGGGTCTGCCACCTCCCCGTTCCGGGGAGGATCTTGCTTCTCGTCATCGCGCTCACCGCTTGTAGAGCGCAGCCCGGCGAGCCTCAGTTTCCCAAGGCCCACCGGCCGGTCGCGCCGATCGTCGGCGACACCTTTTCGACCGAGGACGCGCGCGACCGTCTCGGCGAGGCCGAGGAAGTGATGGACCTTGCCGGTGTGAAGCCGGGGATGTCCGTCGCGGACGTGGGGGCGGGCGAGGGCTATTACACGGTCCGGCTGGCCCGCATGGTCGGCTCCAAGGGCCGAGTGCTCGCCGAGGATATCAGGCCGCAGGTGCGGGACGAGCTCGGGGAGCGGGTTCAGCGCGAGAACCTCGACAATGTCGCGGTCAAGCTTGGAACGCCCGACAATCCGATGCTTCCGGCGGGCTCGTTCGACCGCGTGTTCCTCGTGCACATGTACCACGAGGTGCAGTCGCCTTATGCCTTCCTCTGGCACCTGCGCGACGGCGTCAGGCCGGACGGCCTCGTCGTCGTGGTCGACTCCAATCGCGAGGTCGAGCGCCACGGCATCCCGCCGGCGCAGCTCAAATGCGAGTTCGCCTCGCTCGGCTTGCAGCCGGTGCGCTTCAGCATGCTGACCGGAGGCGAGGTCTATTACATGGCGTTCCGCCAGGCCACGCCCAAGCCGCCACCGGAGAAGATCCAGGCCTGCCAGCAGAGCAATAGCCGCTAGAGCCAGCCCATCCTCCTGAACCGGCCGTAGAGCCACACGCAGATCGCGACGATGAGCGCGAGCACGACGAAATAGGCATATTTCATGCGCAGCTCGGGCATGTTCTCGAAGTTCATGCCGTAAATCCCCGCGATGGCCGTCGGAACCGCGAGGATCGCCGCCCAAGCCGCAAGCTGGCGAGTGATCGTTCCTACGCGCTGTTGCTCGATCAGCGTGCTGAGCTGGAACACCGAGTTGAGGGCGTCGCGAAGGCCATCGACCCGCACCTGCACTCGCCGGATATGGTCCTGCACGTCGCGGAAGTAAGCGCGGGCATCGGGCTCGATGCAGGGAAGGTCCTGACGGGCGAGCTTGAGCGCGACCTCTCCCATCGGATCGAGGATCCGCTGGAGCCGGCTGAGCTCGCGGCGGAGGGTGAAGATGTGATTGACCTGGTCGCGCTGGAGGAAGGTCGCCGAAGCCTCGGACTCCATTTCAAGCACGTCTTCCTCGATGTCGTCGACCAGCGGCCCGTAGCCGTCGACGATATAATCGAGCACCGCGTGGAGCAGGTAATCGGTGCCCTGCATCAGCAGCTTAGGCGCCTTTTCCAGTTGCTCGCGCAGGGCGGTGTGGGCGCGCTCCGACCCGTGGCGCGTAGTGATGATATGGCTGTGACCGACGAAGATCTCGGTCTCGCCATATTCGATCGCCTCGCCATGCAAGCGCGCTGTGCGGGCGACGACGAACAGCTGGTCGCCGTAGACCTCGACCTTCGGCAGCTGGTTCGCCTTAATCGCGTCCTCGACGGCGAGCGGATGGAGATCGTAGCATTCCTGCAGCGATTTCATTTCGTCGGCCGTCGGGTCGGCGATCCCGATCCAGACGAACTCCGACTTGTTCTCGGCGCAGTCGATCTTCTCGTCGATCGAGACGCTTCGGACCCGAACACCGTCGCGATAGAGATAGGCGGCAACAACGGCCACAGGCAGTCCCCGCGCTTTAGCGGTCGCGCTTCTAGCAGCCGTAGGGCAGGAAGTCTGTCGCTTTTAGAGAAGACCCAGGCGGCGGAAGCTGGTCCACTCCGTCCCGGCGAATACGAGATGGTCGAGGACCGCGCAGTCGATGGCCTCCGCGGCGGTAGCGAGGCGTCGCGTCGCGCGGCAGTCGGAGTCGCTCGGGCGCGCATCGCCGCTGGGGTGATTGTGTGCGATCACGATGCCGGCGCTCCGGTGCAGCGCTGCGTCGGTGATGATCTCGCGGATGGGGAAAACGGCACCCGTCTCGTCACCGTCGTGACGCGACAGGTGCACGCATCGCGCCTCGTCGTCGACATGCGCGACCCAGATGCTCTCACGGCCCGCCTCGGAGTCGGCAAAGCAGCCGGCGAAGAACTCGCGCGCCGCCGCCACTCCGTCGATCTTCAGCGGATGTTCGGCACGCTGATACCGCATAAGCCCAACCTAGAGAATGTCGGGCGCGGTCTCGATTGGAACTGCATCGATACTGGACTCAAACCCTGTCCGTTTCGGACTTATTCGATTCGGCGGCATCTACTTAGCTTCAGCGCTTTGAGTTTCAACCGCCGGCCGTTACGCTCGCCCGCATGCGCCAATATCTCGACCTCATGCAGCGGATCCTCGACGAGGGTGTCGAGCAGCAGGATCGCACCGGGACGGGGACCTTGTCTTATTTCGGCGCCCAGATGCGCTTCGACCTGGGTGAGGGCTTCCCGCTGCTCACCACCAAGAAGCTGCACCTGCGCTCCATCATCGTCGAGCTCCTCTGGTTCCTCCGCGGCGACACGAACATCGGCTGGCTCAAGGAGCGGAACGTCCGCATCTGGGATGAATGGGCCGACGAGCATGGCGATCTCGGCCCGGTTTACGGGAAGCAGTGGCGCGACTGGGAAGCGGCCGACGGAAGGCACATCGACCAGATCGCCAACCTCGTCGAGCTGATCCGCAGGGACCCCTATTCGCGCCGGCAGATCGTCACCGCCTGGAACCCGGGCGAGATTTCGAAGATGGCGCTCGCGCCGTGCCATTGCCTGTTCCAGACGCAGGTCGCGGCCGGCCGGCTGAACCTCCAGCTTTATCAGCGCAGCGCGGACATCTTCCTCGGAGTGCCGTTCAACATCGCCTCTTATGCGCTGCTGACGCACATGCTTGCGCGCGAGTGCGGGCTGGAGCCGGGCGTGTTCGTCTGGACGGGCGGCGACTGCCATCTCTACTCGAACCATCTCGAGCAGGCGCGGCTTCAGCTGACCCGCGAGCCCAGGACGCTTCCGCAGCTGGTGATCAAGGACCGGGGGCAGGGGCTGTTCGGCTACGAGCCGGAGGACTTCGCCTTCGAGAATTACGATCCGCACCCGCACATCGCGGCTCCGGTTGCCGTCTAACCACCTCAAATCATTACGGATTTGCACATTGGCCAAGCGTCATGGAGCGCTTGCGCGCGAAAGGCGTTCATATCCCCACTTCCAAGAGGAGGATGAGATGCTTCAGAAGATCGTCACCGTTGCCCTTCTTGCCGCCGCTCTCGGCTCTGCTGCCTGCAACACCGTTCGCGGCGCCGCGAAGGACGTGAATTCGGTCGCGAACTGCACCGAAAACGCGATCAACGGCCAGACGCCCTGCAAGTAGACCGCTAGACAAACGGCCGTTCGCGCGGCCATGGTCGTTCCGGGCCCTTAATGGAGGATCGATCATGGTTAGTCGGATTGCGGCCATTCTGCTGGTGGGCGCCACGCTTACGCTTGCCGCGTGCAACACAGTGCGCGGCGCCGCAGCGGACGTGAACTCGGCAGCGAATTGCACGCAGAACGCGATCAACGGCCGCAACTGCTGAGCGCGTAGTCAGCGTTCAACGAAAAGCCCCGCCGGCACGTACCGGCGGGGCTTCTTTTTTCGGGTCAGAGCTCGCGCTAACCGTGCTCGCCTGCCCCCGGACAGGCTGCGCGATTAGTCCTTCAGATAGTCGCCCGCGTCCGCGTCCATCCCATGGCCCGACGGCGCAACCGACGCCAGCGGATCCGAGTGGATCGCCGCTTCGGGTCCCTGCGCCAGCTCGGCCGCATGCTCTTCGGCCGCGCTGTTCGGAAGGACCAGCGAGTCCTGGAGCTTGCGATGCGCCGCGCGGAGCGCCGTGTCGCGCGCCGAGGCGGCGACCCGCAGGCGGTTCATGCCCGCGCCGGTTCCGGCGGGGATGAGACGCCCGACGATCACATTCTCCTTGAGGCCCATCAGCGTGTCGGTCTTGCCCTGCACGGCCGCCTCGGTGAGGACTCGCGTCGTCTCCTGGAACGAAGCCGCCGAGATGAAGCTGCGGGTCTGCAGGCTCGCCTTGGTGATGCCGAGCAGCACCGGCTTGCCTTCCGCCTTCTTCTGCTTCTTCTCGAGCCTGGCGTTGATCTCGTCCATCTCGTCGCGATCGACCTGCTCGCCCGGGAGAAGCGTGGTGTCGCCGCTCTCGGTGATCTCGACCTTCTGCAGCATCTGGCGAACGATCACCTCGATGTGCTTGTCGTTGATCTTCACGCCCTGCAGTCGATAGACCTCCTGGATCTCGCTCACGAGATATTCGGCGAGCGCCTCGACTCCGAGGACCTCC
>DASVXR010000265.1:0-3305 GCA_036392595.1 Sphingomicrobium sp. | reverse complement strand
TCGATCTCGCCGAGCTGGATTCCCGTTTCCGGCGGCAAACGCTTGTTGAGCTTGGCGTAATTCTCGAACTGGTCGAGCACCGAGCGCATCAGCGCCTGAGCCTCGGGCCCCGAGGCGTCCTCCTCGGCGACTTCCTCGATCTCGGCGACCGTATAGCCATCGCGGGGCACCATGTTGACCAGTCGCGCCCGTTTCACGCCTTCGACCAGCACTCGAACGGTGCCGTCAGGCAGCTTCAGCAGCTGCATCGCAGTGGCGATCACTCCAAGGTCATAGAGGGCGTCGCGGTCGGGATCGTCCTCGCCGGGGTCGAGCTGCGCGACGAGGAACAATTCCTTGTCCGCGCCCATCGCCGCTTCGAGCGCGGCCACGGACTTCTCGCGACCTACGAAAAGCGGGACGATCCGGTGCGGAAAGACGACGATGTCGCGAAGCGGGAGGATGGGGAGAAAGCGAGTCATGCGCTAGTATATGGGCGACCCCTCCACTCTCCGCAACAAAGCGGGCGCGTCGAGGGGAACATTCCGGCCGCACCGCTCGCTCTTAGCGACGAGCGAACGCGCCGAGGGAGGCAGCCATGCAGGACAGGGAAAAGATCAGCACCGGCCCGAATGAGGAGCCGATCAACGAGACGATCGCCGGGACCGGGCCCGGAATCCCCGACGATGCCCTGGCTCCGGGCGAGGAAGAATTGCCTGAGGCTCCGACGGACGAGCAAGTCGAAAAGGCCGCCGAGGCGCTCGACGCCCCGAACAGGGAACGGGACACGCTTCCGCTGGAAGGTGAATAACTTACGCGCCAAGTTGAACAGTAGATTCTGTAATCGTTCAGATTTTCTTCCTATTTATGGGAGCGTGAACATTCGCCGCTCACTGATCGCGCTCAGCGCCTTTTCGCTGCCCGGCATCGCCGCGGCGCAGTACATGCCGTATCCGCCGCCGGCATATCCGCTGCCACAGCCGCCGGCTCCCGTCCGCGCCGAGCCGTGGATGGCTCCACCTCCGGGCGTTCAGGCGCCTCAGCCGTGGGGCCAGACGCACCAGGCGCAACAGCCCAATCGCCGCTCGCCGGCGCTTGAGCCGATCGATCTGCCGCCAGCCATCGAGCAGGGCGTGGACATGATCTATATCGACGAGGAGCTCGTCCCCCGCGCCGTCCAGGACAACCAGATGTTGCACAACATCTCGTTCGACGACTGGAGCGGCGCGCCGGTCGACCTCTTCGTTCCGGTCAATCCGATCTACACCGACTTGAGGCGGGCGCTTGTGCGCTACCAGCAGCGCTGGGCCGATCTTCCGCAGATCCCCGTCGCTGCGGGGCCGACGCTGAAGCCGGGCATGACCGGCGAGCGCGTCTCCATGCTTCGCCAGCGCCTCGGCCTCGCGGCCGGCGACAAATATGATCCGGCGCTCGCGGCGGTGGTGAAGGAATTCCAGGACGTCCACGGCCTAAAGGCCGACGGCATTGCCGGCGCCGGGACCATCGACGCCCTGAACCGCGGCGCGCAATATTATGAGCAGCTGATCATCATCAACATGGAGCGCGCCAAGCGCCTTCCGGCGCCTGAGGAGCAGCGGAAATATGCGCTGGTCGACGCGGGCTCGGGCCGCCTTTCCATGTGGGAGAACGGCCGCAAGGTCGACGAGATGAAGGTCGTGGTCGGCAAGGCGGAGAGCGCCACGCCGATGATGGCCGCCTACATCAAATATGCGAGCGTGAACCCCTATTGGAACGTTCCGCCCGACCTGGTCAGGAACTTGATCGCGCCGCGAATTGTCGCCCAAGGCGTCAGCTATCTGACCGAGCGTGAATATCAGGTGCTGTCCGACCTCAGCGATACGGCCACGGTAATCGATCCGCACAGCATCGATTGGCAGGCCGTTGTCGATGGCCGCCAGGAAGTCGCTCTTCGCCGCCTCCCGAGCCCCGCCAATTCGATGGGCATGATGAAGTTCATGCTTCCCAATTACTTCGGCATCTATCTTCATGATTCGCCGGAGAAAGAGCATTTCACCAAGAATGAGCTGTGGATCAGCAATGGCTGCGTCCGCGTGGAGGATTACAAGCGCTTCGCAAGCTGGCTGTTCGGCGGCTACGTGCCCAAGGGGAAGGACCCGAAGGTCGAGGAGGAAGTGAACCTTCCGCAGCCGGTGCCGGTCTATATGACCTACCTGACCGTTCAGCCGACGGCCGGGGGTGTGCGCTTCCTCGAGGATCATTACGGCCGGGACGCGCACCTGATGGAGCGCTTCAGCTCACGAATGGTGGCCGCGGTCCAGCGCTAGATCAGGCTGGATAGGCTATCTGGTAAGCCGGGACGGCATTCTGCAGCATGTGGACCGTCGCCGGCACCATGATCGCGGCCCAGAAGCCGCGCTGACGCCACACGACGTAAAGCATCGACATGATCAGGAACGGCCACCACACGACCAGGCCCCACGCGGAAGCCTGAGTGGAATGGGCAATCCCCCAGCCGATCGCGCTAAGGAAGACGGACACGGTTGGTGAGAAGACGAATCGGAAAAGGCTGATGAACGCCGCCAGGATCAGCGTCTCGACGATTGGCGACACGACCGCGAGCGCCACGAAGGCCACATGTCCCCTGATAGGGAATTCGGGCATCGCGAGGTGCGGCGCGAAAGCCTCCACGAGATAGGCCAGCGCAGCGCTCGGAACGATGCAGAAAAGCCAGCCGAGCGGAATCGCGAGCCAGGCATGGCGCGGCTCGCGAAGCGGCTTTGGAAAGAGGCTGAGCGGACCGTCGCTGAAGGCGATCGTCGCGACTTCTTCGGTCACCTAATTATCGCGGGCGGTCAGGCGGCGTCGCCGGCCTTGTCCTTCTTCGTATAGACCCGGACGGGCTCCTTGCGGCCTTCGACCACGTCGCCGTCGATGTGCACCTCGTCGACTCCATCCATCGACGGGAGGTCGAACATCGTGTCGAGCAGGATGCCCTCGAGGATCGAGCGCAGGCCGCGGGCGCCGGTCTTCCGCTCGATCGCCTTGGTAGCGATTGAATGAAGCGCGTCGTCCGTGAACTCGAGCTCGACATCTTCCATGTCGAACAGCTTGGCATATTGCTTCACCAGCGCGTTTTTCGGTTCGACCAGGATCTTGACCAGCGCCTCTTCGTCGAGATCGAGCAGGGTCGCGATCACCGGCAATCGGCCGACGAACTCGGGGATGAGGCCGAACTTCAACAGGTCCTCCGGCTCGCAATGCTTCAGCACTTCGCCCGTCTTGCGCTCGTCCGGAGCGGCGACATGGGCGCCGAAGCCCATCGACTTGCCCTGCATGCGGTCGGA
>DASVXR010000264.1:0-1532 GCA_036392595.1 Sphingomicrobium sp. | reverse complement strand
TCCAGGCGAGGCGATGCTCGACCCAGCCGAGCGGAGTGACGGCCATCCAGGCCTGCCGAATGGCCTGCGGAGTGAGCGCCGGGTTCTTCGCTCGATATTGCACCTCGATGGAGGCGCGGTTCGCTTCGTAGATGCGCTCGCGGCGGGCGGCGGACTGGCTGTCGGCGAAGGCGGCGAACTCTCCGGGCGTGGTGTAGCGCAGGTCGCCGACGAGGTTCATGGCTTCGTGGTTGCCGAGGACGACGACCACTCGGCCGCCCTTTCGCGGAGCCTGCTTTTGCAGCTGCTGCAGGCTGCGGATGATCTTCAACGACTCCGGCTCGCGGTCGGTGACGTCGCCCATCTGCACGAGCGTCGTCGTGCCGCCCGCCCATCGGCCCCTCGCGTCCACCACTCCTGCGGCGCGCGCGATCGTCAGCCACGCGGAATAGTCGCCGTGGAGGTCGCCGACCGCAATGATGCGCTGGGCCTGAGGCGGCGCGGCGATGGCTGGCGCGGGCCCAAGCGCGAGAAGCGCAAGAAGCAGCAGCGCCGACCTGACAATCCGGTGGAACAGGGCCAGCCCCTCCTCAGGACGTCGCCGAGTCTGTCACTGCGCAACGGCCGTTGCAATGGGCGCCTCAGCCTCCCGTCCATTAGCGCTACTTTAGGCATTCCGCCTTAGGAGCGCAGGCCTGCGAAAGCATGTGTGCGTAGCAGTGGGGTGGCGTAGCGTGGTTGCCGATCAGCGGATGCTCATCAAGCCGCTCACGTCGTTGCGTTTCTTCGCGGCGCTGATGGTGCTCGCGCACCACTATTTTGGGTTCACGGCCGGATTCTCCGGAGTGGTCTTCCCGCCAACCAGGCTGTTCGAGTTCGCGCTGGGCATCGCCTATCTGCCGCTCGACCCGGCCGCCCTGACGCTCCTCGCGATTGGCTTGTCCGTCATCCTCCACCTTGCGTTCGAGCGGCCCGCGCAGCGGAGCCTCCTATTGCGTTACGGTTCCACGGTTTCCCGGCCGGCACCCGGTTTCGCTTGAAGTCCCTCCGGGCATCCACGATATATCTGCCGTTAGCGACGGGCCCTTCGCCCGCGCGAGAGGAGTAGAAATGGCCGAATGGAATGACCCGCGAACGACCGGCGTGAATACCGCGACAGTCGGTGTTCCACGCGCCGCCCGCGATGCGGGCCTGCGGTCGTACATGCTTTCGGTTTACAACTATATGGCCTCGGGCGTGCTGCTGACCGGCATCGTCGCGATGCTGTTCGCCAACAGCAGCCTCATCAACCTGATCGTCAATCCGGCGACAGGGCAGGCGACGCCGCTGTTCTGGATCGCGCTGTTCGCGCCGCTGGCGATCGTCTTCGGGCTGAGCTTCGGGATCAACCGGATTTCCGCCGGCACGGCGCAGGCCCTGTTCTGGGTCTATGCGGCGCTCGTCGGAGTGCAGTTCTCGAGCCTGTTCCTGGTCTACACCGGCGCTTCGATCGCCCAGGCGTTCTTCGCGACGGCGGCCGCTTTCCTTGGCTTGAGCCTCTATGGCTACACGAC
>DASVXR010000263.1:0-2169 GCA_036392595.1 Sphingomicrobium sp. | reverse complement strand
CGTCGGGCCTGACCATCGGCTGCTGCTGCGGATAGCCTGGCTCCGGGGGCGGCGGATTGTTGAGCGGCATTCCGTTCTCGTCGACCAGCGGCTGCATGGAGTTCGCGTCCATGCTCACGTCGCCGTACATTTCCTCTTCGGGAGTCAGCTGCCAGTCGGGGATCGGAACCTGCGTCTGGAACTGCTCGACCGGGCGATTGGCGACGGCGTCGATCATGAAATCGTGGAAAGCGCGCGCCGGGGCCGTACCGCCCTGAAGGCCGGGGACGGGGCGCGAATCGTCGCGTCCCATCCACACGCCCGTCGTAAGGCCGCTCGAAAAGCCGATGAACCAGCCGTCCTTGTTGGAGCTTGTCGTCCCGGTCTTGCCGGCGACCGGCCGGCCGATCTGCGCTGCTCGGCCGGTGCCGGTGAGAACGGCGGATTGCAGCAGGTCCGTCATCTCTGCCGCGACCCAGGGCGCGACGAGCACCCGCTCCTCGCTCGGCTCGTGCTGGTAGAGCAGGCGTCCGTCGGCGGTCACCACCTTGCGGATGCCGTAGGGCGTCACCGCGACCCCATTGTTGTTCACCGACGCGAAGGCGCGGGTCATTTCGATCAGGCGCACGTCGCTGCTGCCGAGGACCATCGAGGGGAAGGTCGAGATCGGCGTGGTGATCCCGAAGCGGCGGGCCATGTCGGCGATGGTCGAGAAGCCGAGCTGCGCGCCGATCTTCGCGCTGATCGTGTTGATCGAGCGCGAGAAGGCCTCGCGCAGCGTCACCGGCCCGAGGTTGGTCCGCGTCGAGTTGCGTGGGCTCCAGCCGTTGATGGTCACCGGCTCGTCGACGATCGTATCGGTCGGCTTCATGCCCGATTCGAGCGCCGTCAGGTAGACGAACAGCTTGAACGCCGATCCCGGCTGCCGAACGGCCTGGGTCGCGCGGTTGTAAATCGAATTGACGTAGTCCTTGCCGCCGACCATCGCGCGGACCGCTCCGTCGCGGTCGATGGCAACGAGCGCGCCCTGCGTGCCGTCAGGGGCATTGGCGGCGATCGCCTTATCGGCCGTGACCTGCATTGCCGGGACGAGCGTGGTCCAGACGTCGATCGGCTCGGTGGTCTGGTCGATCAGCGTGTCGAGCTGCGGCAGCGCCCAGTCCGTGAAGTAGCGGACGCTGTTGTTGTTCGTGGTCTTTTCGATCCGGATATCGGCGGGATTGACGCTGGCTGCGGCGGCCGGGCTGATGAAGCCGTTTTCGGCCATCGTCTTCAGCACCACGCTGGAGCGGTTGCGGGCCGCTTCCACATCGGCCGTCGGCGAATAGTTGGACGGCGCCTTGACGAGCCCGGCGATGATCGCCGCTTCGCCCAGGCTCAGATGGTCGGCGCCGTGGCCGAAGAATTTTCGCGACGCCGCGTCGATTCCGTAGGCGCCGCCGCCGAAATAGACGCGGTTCAAATAGAGCTCGAGGATTTGGTCCTTGGTGAACTTGCGCTCGAGCGCCAGCGCCAGGATCGCTTCCTTCATCTTGCGAACGAAGCTGCGGTTGTTGGTGAGGAAGATGTTGCGCGCGAGCTGCTGAGTGATGGTCGAGGTCGCGCTGACGCGATGATTCTTGATGATCGCGCTGCCGACCGCACGGGCGAGGCCGATCGGGTCGACCCCCGGATGGCTGCGAAAGCGCCGGTCCTCGGTCGAGATCATCGCCGCGCGCATTTCTGGCGGAATGCGGTCGTAGGTCAGCCACTGCCCGAAGCTTGGACCCATCGATACCAGCACCTGGCCGTTGGCGGCGCGGACGCGGATCATCTGGCCGAGGTCGGAGCGCTTGGTCAGCTCGCCGTAGCTCGGCAGATAAGCGGTCGCGACCGCGACCGCGATGACGAGCGCGAGCAGCGACAGCAGCGCCGCATATGCGATGCCTTTGGCTATGCCCATGAAGGTGGAGCGTCCTCTGGAGCCTGGTTGGGATCGGGCCATGTGATGGAGAGGGATAGAAAGCTGCGCTCGGCACGACAATAGGCGGGCGGGCTCGATATTCCTGCGGAGCGGCCCGCCAGAGTCCAGTCGTGTCAGGAACAAGGTTAGCCGGAGCTTAACCCCGTCTTAGGCTGTGGGCCGTAGACGTGGGCCCGTGGGCGGCATCAAGCATCTTGCCCTTGGCATTGCGGCCTGCGCCGCGGCCG
>DASVXR010000262.1:0-14790 GCA_036392595.1 Sphingomicrobium sp. | reverse complement strand
CGTCAGCGTCCGCGCTTCTTCCGGTGCTTATCGAAGTCGAGGACCGCGAACTCGTCGTCCGGCTGAAGCAATCCGAGCCGGCGCGCGACCTCCTGGTAGGCCTCCTCGACTCCGCCGAGGTCCTGGCGGAAGCGGTCCTTGTCGAGCTTCTTGTTGGTCTTGATGTCCCACAGCCGGCAGCCGTCGGGGCTGATCTCGTCGGCGAGGATCACTCGGGCATAATCGCCGTCCCAGATGCGCCCGAACTCGAGCTTGAAGTCGATCAGCCGGATTCCGATCGCCGCGAACATGCCCGACAGGAAGTCGTTCACCCGGATCGCCATGTCGGCGATGTCGTTCATCTCGTCCTGCGTCGCCCAGCCGAAGCAGGCGATGTGCTCGTCCGCGATCATCGGGTCGCCGAGCGCATCGTCCTTGTAATAATATTCGATGATCGTCCGCGGCAGCTGAGTGCCTTCCTCGATCCCGAGGCGCTTCGAGAGCGAGCCGGCGGCGACGTTCCGAACCACCACCTCGATCGGGATGATCTCGACCTGGCGGATCAGCTGCTCGCGCATGTTGAGGCGGCGGATGAAGTGCGTCGGAACGCCGATCGCCGCGAGCGACGTGAAGATATGCTCGGAGATGCGGTTGTTGATGACGCCCTTGCCGCTGATCGTGCCGCGCTTCTGCGCGTTGAACGCGGTGGCGTCGTCCTTGAAATATTGGATGAGCGTGCCGGGCTCGGGACCCTCATAGAGGATCTTGGCCTTGCCCTCATAAATCTGGCGGCGGCGGGACACGGTCGCGCTTCACTCCAACGGCAGTGGGAAGAAGCGGCGGATATAAGCGAGGAGCGCGGTGCGTGCTAGTCCGCGCTCCTCTTGGCGTGATCAGTGGCAGCGGACGCGCCGGACTTTCGCGGTCCAGGGGGAGTCGTACTCGATCCGCTGAAGCACATCGAAGGCGTTGCGGACGGCGTGTCCGAAGCGCGCGAAGGCGCTGTTGATCGCTGCGTTCAGCTCGCCGCGGCCTTCCTGATAGTGCCGGTCGTAGATCTCATCCACCATGGTGAGCTTCCTTTCCCTTTTTCATCCCGGTCAGAGAGCGATCGGGAAATTGTCCTCGAAGTCGTTGGCGGGCCGTAGAGCTTCCTCGACGAGCGCCAATCGGCGATCGGCGTCGAGCTGCCTCCAGGCCTGGTACCCGCCCCAAGTGCCGGAGGCTCGGGCGAGCGCACGCTCGACCGCGGCGTTTCCAGCAGACAGACGGGTGCTGTGGCCATAAGTCATGGCGTGGCTCCTTCCTGTTGTTTAGCCGCCGGTGGGAGGCTGGAGGGGAGGGGCAGAAATCCTCACCGGCGGCTTGGATGCTATCTATGAAATGACCGTCCGTTTCGCCAATCAAACGCTCGACAGAAACCATAAATGCTGCTTATGAGCGTCGGCGATGCGACGCTTGCCTCCACTGGCTGCCGTAAGGGCTTTTGAAGCGGCCGCGCGGACGGAGAATTTCACGGCCGCGGCTGCCGAGCTCGGGATGACCCAGGCCGCCGTCTCCTATCAGGTGAAGAGCCTCGAGGAGCGGCTGGGAGCGCCCCTGTTCGTGCGTGAGAAAGGGCGGGTGAAGCTGACCCCGCTCGGCGGGCGCCTGCTGCCGGCGCTCTCGAACGCCTTCGATTCGATCGAGGCGGCGTTCGCCAGTCACCGGCAGGAAGACGAGTCCCTGCTCACCATCACGACGACGCATACCTTCGCGAACACGTGGCTCGCATGGCGGCTCGGCGCCTTCCAGATGGAGCACACCGACCTCGCCGTCAGGATGACGACGAGCAACGAGGTCTGCGATCTTCGCGCGGGCGATGCGGACGTCGCCATCCGGGCAGGCCGCGGCGGCTGGGAAGGCCTTGAGCATCACGAGCTGTTCCCATCGGCCTTCACTCCGATGGCCAGCCCCGAGTGCATCGCAATGGTCGAACGGAAGCTGGGACGGGCTCTCGAGCCGAACGACATGCCCGCCCAGAACCTGATCAATCCAAGCGATGACTGGTGGCAGCAGTGGTTCGCCGACAATGGCGTGCCGGCGGACGAATCCGTGCTGCGGAGGCCCGGCATCCGTCTCGAGAACCAGGCGAACGAAGGCCATGCGGCGATGGCGGGCCAGGGCTTTGCCTTGCTGACCCCGTTGCTGTGGAAGGGGGACGTGGCGGCCGGCCGCTTGTCCGTGCCTTTCCCGGACCGCGTGTCGACGCGCGGCTGGGCCTATTGGCTGGTTTATCCGACAGAGCGCCGGCTGGTGCCGAAGATCAAGCGGTTCCGCGAGTGGCTGATCGCCGAGATGCGGATGGCCATCGCGGAGCATGACGGGGGGTGGGGCTCCGAAGGGGCTGCGGCCGAAGCGGCCGAATAACTCACCCGAACCAGTGGCAGCGACAGTGCCGCCTTGCTAGGCACTGGCCATGGCTGATCCAGACACTTCGTCCGTCATCGAGACTCCCTTCGGCTCCGCGCTCGAGGAGCGTTACCTCGTCTACGCGCTGTCGACGATCACGGCGCGATCGCTGCCCGACGTCCGCGACGGGCTGAAGCCGGTCCATCGACGGCTGCTTTGGGCGATGCGGCTGCTTCGGCTGGACCCGGGCGGTGCTTACAAGAAGTCGGCGCGTGTCGTCGGCGACGTCATCGGCAAGTACCATCCGCACGGCGACCAGAGCGTGTATGACGCAATGGTCAGGCTCGCCCAGGATTTCGCGCTCCGCTATCCGCTCATCGACGGACAGGGCAATTTCGGCAACATCGACGGCGATAACGCCGCCGCCTACCGCTACACCGAAGCGCGGCTGACGCCCGTCGCGATCCAGCTGATGGCCGGGCTCGACGAAGGCACGGTCGAGTTCCGGCCGACCTACAATGGCGAGGAGGAGGAGCCGGAGGTCTTCCCCGGCCTCTTCCCCAACCTGCTCGCCAACGGAGCGAGCGGGATCGCGGTCGGCATGGCCACGTCGATTCCACCGCATAATGTTGGTGAGCTGATCGAGGCTGCCGTCCACCTGATCGACAATCCCAAGGCCGATGACCGGGCACTGATGCAGTGGGTCAAAGGTCCGGACTTCCCGACGGGCGGAGTCCTCGTCGACGATGAGGACACGATCACCCGCGCCTACGTCAGCGGCCGCGGCGCGTTCCGGCTTCGGGCGAAGGTCGAGGTCGAGCGCGAAAAGGGCGGCGGTTGGCACCTGCTGGTCAGCGAAATGCCATACGGCGTACCCAAGGCGAAGCTGATCGAGCAGATTGCGCAGCTCATCGCCGACAAGAAGCTGCCGATCCTCGCCGACGTGAAGGACGAAAGCGACGAGAAGGTGCGGCTGATCCTCGAGCCGCGGGCGCGGACCGTCGATCCCGACCTGCTGCTCGAGAGCCTGTACCGCCTGACGGACCTGGAAATCCGGTTTCCGCTCAACCTCAACGTGCTCGATGCGACGCGCACGCCCGGGGTGATGAGCCTCAAGGAGGCCCTGCTCGCCTGGCTGGCCTTCCAGATCGAAGTGCTCGTCCGCCGGAGCCAAGTGCGCATCGGCAAGATCGACGAGCGGCTGGAGCTGCTCGAGGGCTTCCTGATCGCCTTCCTCAACCTCGACCGGGTGATCGCCATCATCCGCAGCGAGGACGAGCCGAAACCCGTGCTGATGGCGGAGTTCAAACTGTCCGACCGTCAGGCGGAAGCGATCCTGAACATGCGCCTGCGATCATTGCGTAAGCTCGAGGAAATGGAGATCGGGCGCGAGCGGGATGCGCTGACGAAGGAGCGGGAAGAGCTCGCCAGGCTGATCGAGAGCCCCGCCCGCCAGCGCACCCGCCTCAAGCGCGACCTCGCGGCGCTCAAGGAGAAGTTCGGGGACGAGCGGCGCACCCGGATCGAGGAAGCCGGCGCAGCGCGCGAAATCGACTGGACCGCGATGATCGAGAAGGAGCCGATCACCGTGATCCTCTCGCAGCGAGGCTGGATCCGGGCAATGAAGAGCCATCTCGCGCTGGAGCAGGTCGCCGACCTCAAGTGGCGCGAAGGCGACGGGCCCTTCATCCATTTCCACGCGCAGACGACGGACCGGCTGACGCTCTTCGCCTCGAACGGGCGGGTTTACACGCTCGCCGGGGACAAGCTGCCGAGCGCGCGTGGCTTCGGCGAACCGGTCCGGCTGTTCGTCGACCTGGAGGCCGAGGTCGATATCGTCCAGCTCGTCGTTTTTCGTCCGGAGCAGAAGCTCCTCGTCGCTTCGACCGACGGCAAGGGCTTCATCACGACCGGTGAAGCCACGCTGGCGGAGACGCGCAAGGGCAAGCAGCTCGTCAACCTGCGCGTGGGGGCCAAAGTGGCGGTCATCCGGCCGATCCCCGAAGGCGCGGATTCCATCGCCGTCGTTGGGGAGAACCGGAAGATGGTCGTCTTTTCGTTGAGCGAGCTCCCCGAGCTGGGGCGCGGCCAGGGAGTCACGCTGCAGCGCTACCGCGACGGCGGCCTGTCCGACGCCATCGCCTTCCGTCTCTCGGAGGGCCTGAGCTGGACGCTCGGTGGAGAGAGCGCGCGCACGCGAACGGAAACCGATCTCGCCCCGTGGCGAGCGGCACGAGGCGCTACAGGGCGAATGCCTCCGATCGGTTTCCCCCGCACCAACCGATTCACCTAGCTCAGGAAAAGTTACGATAAACGCGTCGGCGGCAAGAGAGAATTAACCGCTCTGCCTTCATAGCTGGCGGCGATGCAGGCTGCAGCAAAGCGTCATCCGGCCGTCGGGCGACCGCCGGAGGCGGAAAAATTGGCTGTCGAGCCGCGCTTGGCCGCGGACGACACCGGCTTGCTCGACGCCCTCCCGATCGCCGCCGCCATCTTCACGCTCAACAAGGGCAAGTTGTGGATAGAGGCGATGAATGCGCGATTCATCGATCTCGCGGGCTGTCATGGTGAGCCTGAGGTCTTTGCCGATACCTTCAGGCACTTCGCCAGCGGAGAAGGCGGTGCCTTTATATCTGCATTCCTGGCGAGTCCCGCGTCGGCGCGAGACGAAATCGAGATTGCCGACGGGGATGGGGTCAACCGCCGCTTTCTCAAGCTGAAGCTGTCGCCGCTCGCGGCGAGCACGTCGGGAGTGCCGCGGTGCCTGCTGAGCGTCGTCGACCGGACCATCGAGGTCCAGGCCGAGCATAACCTGCGCGCCGAGATGCTGCGCGACAGCCTCACGGGCCTGTCGAACCGTCTCGGATTCACCGAGGCCATCGAACAGGTGCGCGAGAGCGGAGAAGGCGAACATGCGGTGCTGGTCATCGATATGCTGCGCTTCTCGCGGATCAACGAATCCATGGGGAGCATGGCGGGCGATGAGCTGCTGATCACCTTCGCTCGCCGGTTGATGCTGGCGCTCAGGGCAGACGACGTTCTCGCCCGCACCGGCGGAAATGAGTTCGGGATCCTGGTGTCGCTCCAGGGCGGCGTCGAGGACGCCCTCGCCGCGGCCGAGCGAATCCGCCAGGTCGTCAACGCGCCCTTCAGGCTCTCCGACATGGAAATCCGCGTCGAGTGCGCCGTGGGCGTTGCAGTGATGCAACCCGATCAGGACTCCGAGGAGCTGTTCCGCAACGCGCAGTTCGCGGTGAAGCAGGCGAAGCTCGCCGGCAGGCCGCAGGTCTATGAGCCGACCAAGGCGACCGAGGCGAGGCGCCGCTTCTCCATCGAGACCGAGCTCCGCCGTGCACTCGACCGGGACGAGCTGACACTCGCCTATCAACCTTTGATCAACCTCAAGACCGCGGAGGTAAGCGGGTTCGAAGCGCTCGCGCGCTGGAACCACGAGGACCGCGGCGAGATCAGCCCGACGGAATTCATCCCGGTGGCGGAGGAAAGCGGGCTCATCCTGCACCTCGGCCGATGGGTCATGGACAAGGCGGCCGCGACGCTCGCCGAATGGGATCGGACCGCAGGCGAGAAGCTGCCGCTCTACGTCGGAGTGAACCTCTCGGCGATCCAGGTGGCTCGCGACAATGTCGCCGAAGTCGTCGAGAGCGCCTTGAAGTCGAGCGGACTTTCCGGCGATCGCCTGACGCTCGAGCTGACCGAGAGTTCGATCGTCCAGGACCCCGGACGGGCGCAGCGAGTGTTCGATGCGCTCAAGGCGCTCGGACCGACCGTCGCCATGGACGATTTCGGGACAGGCTATTCCAGCCTGGCCTATTTGCAGCGGCTCCCGATCGACGTGCTCAAGATCGACAAGAGCTTCGTCGCGGACATGATGGTCGACCCGGACGCGGTCGCCATCGTGCGCGCGATCCTCAGCCTCGCGGAGGCGCTGGGAATGTCGACCACCGCGGAAGGAATCGAGACCGTCGAGCTCGCGACGACTCTTGCGACGCTCGGCTGCGCATCGGGCCAGGGTTTCTATTTCGCCAAGCCGCTGGAGGCCGACGCAGCCCTCGAATATTGGCGCTCGCGCAGGCGCTGAGCTCATCGTCCCGAACCGGGTCGACGGCGGCCCGCCGGAACCCTGTTCAGTCGATCTCGGTTTAATCCCCGACACAGGGGAGAAAAGCAGGCCTTGAACCTCGGCCTCGTCCTATTCGCTTCAGCCGTCGCCTTGGCGACCCAGGCCCGCGCCGATCCGCAACCCGTTCGCCCCTTCAAGACCAGCCAGCCGGAAAGCCATGCCCATCGAAGCGTCAGCTTCAGGCTGGTCGCGGACCGCGAGTTCGATCCCGCTCCGGTGCATCATTCCGGCATCATCGGCCAGACGGCGGTGGCTCCCAACGCCAGTATCGGGATCGGACTGCTTAGCTCGCGGCCGAAGAAGCCGTCAGGCAACTGGACGCTCGACAACGGCCCGCGGAGCTCGCGGAAGACCACGGTCAGCTTCCTGCTCAAGTTCTGACCGCCGCTGCAGCAGGTCGGAATAGCGGCCCGCCTCGCGTGAGCGCGACGCTACGCGGAAGGTGCGTTCGATGCTGCTGAGGAGCTCCGGCTTTGTGACGTCCGGCGGATGCACGCCGATCCTCATGACCTTGAGCGGAAGCCGCCTCAGCAGCCTTGCCGCGGCGATCGAGGAGGCGGTGCGGATCCGGCTGCGACTTGCCCAGGTAATCACCGGCCCGCGGGCCAGCTGGGCACCTGTGACCGGCGACCACACGCGCCAATGATCTTCCGCGAGCGGTATCGCGCAATTCGCCAGCGCCTGAATCGCGCTGGGGCCGTATAGCCAGGCCGGAGCGACGAAGCCGGTGATTGGCTTGCCCGTGATATCCTCGAGAAGGCTTCGACCGGTCTTGATCCGCTGCTCCGCGATATCGGCGGCCAATCCGAGGAATTCGCCCTCACCAGCCGTCATCAACCGCGAGCGCAGCCGGTCGGGGCCCGAACGATGCCTGGTCTCGTCGCGATGAAAATAGCCGTGGAGGAAGATTTCCAACCCCTCGTCGGCCCAGCCCCGGAGATGGGACGCGAACGGCGATCCGGGGACGAGCGGCGCCTCGCCCCAATGGTTTGGCACCACGAGGAGCGCGAGCCTGCTTCCGACATGCGGACGAAGCCTGTCGAGCAGCCGGTCGATCTCGCTTTCGAAGCGCGGCGACACGTCGTGGATCGACGCGATCAGGGTGGGAGATCGAGGGGCAACCATGCACTCCGCATCTGACTCTGGGCGAGGGCTTGCGCCAGTTCATTACGAAACTTTCATTTGAACTTGGGGCCAGCTTTCGGGCTTCGGCGGCTCATGAGGATTGTCGATGTCTGCGCTTTCTACTCGCCGGCGGGGGGCGGGGTGCGCACCTATGTGGACGCGAAGCTACAGGCCGCCTCGCGCTTTGGCCACGAGCTGATCGTCATCGCTCCCGGCCCGCGCGAAGAGATCGTGAGGGTCGCGCCCGGCGCGTTCCTGGCGACCATTCCCTGCCCGAGGCTCCCGGTCGACGGCCGTTATCGCTACTTCGACGATGAACGCGCGCTCCATCGCGCGCTCGACTTCTGGAAGCCGGATCATGTCGAGGCATCTTCTCCGTGGTCGAGCGCGACCATGGTCGGCCGATGGCAGGGCAGCGCGACCCGGTCGCTGCTGATGCACTCGGACCCGCTCGCGGCTTATGCGTACCGCTGGTTCGGCGGAATCGCGGCCATCGAAACGATCGACCGCTGGTTCGACTGGTTCTGGAGGCATTTGCGCGGGCTCGGCCGGATGTTCGACGCCGTGATCTGCGCCAACGGCCATCTCGCCGATCGGTTGATCGCAGGCGGCGTGCCTAACACCGAGACCGTCCGCCTCGGCGTCGAGGCGGATCTTTTCTCGCCGGCGCTGAGATCCTCCGAGCTTCGAGCCTCGGCGCTCGAGGCGCTTGGGCTCGACGAGGATGCAATCCTGCTTCTCGGCATCGGCCGCTTCTCGGCGGAGAAACGCTGGGAAATGGTCGCCCACGCGGTCGGCGAATGCGCCCGGACGCGGCCCGTCGGCCTGCTCCTCGCCGGAGACGGTCCGAAGCGCCACAAGCTCGAGATCCTGGCCGAACGCTATCCGACCATCGCGGTGCTGCCGCGCCTGGACGATCGCGACGAGCTTGCCCGGCTTCTCGCCAGCGGCGATGCCCTGGTCCACGGCTGCGAAGCCGAAACCTTCTGCCTCGTCGCCGCGGAGGCGCGAGCGAGCGGAATCCCGCTGATCGTGCCCGACCGCGGCGCCGCCGCTGACCAGCTCGTCCCGGGCGCGGGCGTGACTTATCGCTCCGGCCGTGAGCGTTCGCTCGAGCATGCGATTGCAAGCTTCATCGACCGTGGCCCAGAGCTCCAACGGGCGGCCGCTGCGCGGGCGAGCAGGATCCGCACGATGGACGACCATTTCGCCGAGCTTTTCGGCCGCTACGCCCAGCTGGTGCACGTGCCTGCACTGGAGCCGGTGTACGAGGGCGGCGGTGTCGAAAGCACAGCGCCGGTGCCGGGCCTTGCCGTGGCGCGCTCGGCCGTGCGCGCGCGCTGACCAGTCGCTGAACCCTGTTTCCTGTCGCCGGTTGAACCCGCGAAAGGATGAGGACAGCGATGACCGACCACAAGAAGAAGGGCGATTTCGACCAGGCCCGAAAGCACGACATCGGCGGCAACAGGAAGCAGCAGGGCCACGGCCAGAGCCGCAGCCGAACTGCGCACAAGCAGAACGCGGGCCACGGCGGGCGCCACTAAGGTCCGCGCGACCTAGATAACTTGGGGGTAGGCTTGAGCCGCGCTACAGCGCGCTGATGCGACGCGTGCGACCCGAGCTACCGCAAGTTCCGCAGCTCGGGGGCGCATTGCGCAGAGACCGGGCGCTGCGTGTACGCCCGATCGGAGTCTCGCGCTGGCATCCGGCCGATATTTATCACCAGCTGCTGCGGGCGAGCTGGCCGCTACTCGCGGCGATTTTCGTCGGCTCTTTCCTGGCGTTCAACCTGGTCTTCGGCTGGCTTTATTCGCTCGATCCGAACGGGATGTCGTGGAGTGCCAAGGTTCAGGGCTCCTCCGTCTTCTGGCACGCCTTTTTCTTCAGCGTGCACACGGTGGCCACGATCGGCTACGGGAACAACTATCCCGTTTCGACCTACGCCAACGTGCTGGTCGTGGTCGAAATCACGCTTGGGATCCTGTTCTTTGCCCTCGTCACGGGAATCGCGTTCGCCCGCTTCTCCCGACCCACCGCACGGCTGCTCTTTTCAAACGTGGCGGTGGTTCATGACATCGACGGCACTCCGACACTGATGTTCCGCACCGCGAACCTCAGGCACAATCTCGTGTTCGAGGCCAGGGCAACCGTCTCCGTGCTGATGGACGAGGAGGTCGGCGGAACGATGCTGCGCCGCTTCAAGGATCTGAAGCTCGTCCGCGACGCCAACCCGGTCTTCACGCTCACCTGGATGATCATGCATCCGATCGACGAGCACAGTCCGCTCGCCAGCTGGTGCCCCGGACAGCAGGCGCCAGCGCATTCGGAGATCATCGTCGTTCTTTCCGGGATCGACGACCGCACGGGCCAGACGATGCACGGACGGTGGGCCTATAGCGCGGCGGACATTCGCTGGAACGCCAAGTTCGCCGACATCCTCGACCAGCTTCCGGATGGGACCCGCACGATCGACTATCGTCATTTCCACGATATCGAGCCAATGCCTTCGTCCAAGTAGCCTAGCCCCTCCGCCTGATGTATCTCCGCCCTACCGCTGCAGGGGGCAGCAGATGGCGAGCGTCTTTCTCAGTTACGACCGTGACGATGATGCGCGCGCGCGTCCGATTGCCAAGCAGCTGGAGCTGGCGGGGCACTCGGTCTGGTGGGATCGGCAGATCAAGGGCGGCGGAGAGTTCAGCGCCGAGATCGAGGCTGCGCTGGAACGCGCGGACAGCGTCGTCGTGCTCTGGTCCGAGCGCTCGGTCAGGTCGGCCTGGGTGCGCGACGAGGCTGCTGTCGGGCGGGACACCGGCCGGCTGGTGCCCGCGACCCTCGACGGAACCAAGGCTCCGCTGGGTTTCCGGCAGTTTCAGACGATCGACCTTTCGCACTGGAAAGGACGCGGCAGCTCGCCCGAGCTCGAAGAATTGCTCAACGCCGTCGCGACTGGCGAAACGACCACGCCGCCTGAGCCGACCAGCGGCAAACGCACGGGCCCAAGGCTCGGCCGGCCCCTGCTGCTAGGCGGAGCCGCGCTCGTCATGGTGGCCGCTGCGGGCGCGCTGTTTTGGCAATTCCGTCCCACGGCAACTGGGGGAACACCGACTCTTGCCATCGTCGCCGCCGATGGTTCAGTTGCCTCGAAGCAACTGGCATCGGATGCCGCCGCTCGCATCGCCGGCCTCGACGATCCGTCAGCGACAGACTTCCACATCACAGATGCGAACTCCGCGACGCCGGCGGGTGAATACCAGCTCAAGGTCGCCGCGGGCGCCGGCAACGGGAGTCGCCCGACGCTGACGCTTGTATCGAGCCGAAGCAACACGATCCTTTGGTCAAGGCCTCTCGACCTCGCGCAAGTCAGTTCCGACGATGTTGCTCAGGTCGTCGCCGTGACGGCGCAACGGGCGCTGTCCTGTGCCGCCGACGCTTTGTCGTATCGACGAGAGAATATCGACCAGGAAACGCTGAAGCTCTACCTCCAGGGCTGCACGCGCTTCGACGACGCTTACGGAACGGGCGCGTCCGACGCCGCCAACGTTAAGGCATTCCAGGACGTGATCGCCAAGGTCCCGCACTTCGTGCCCGCCTGGAGCAAGCTGTTCGCAGTCGAGTCCGACGTGCTGTATTCACCCGATCGCGACGGCATCATTCCGACCGTCCGGGCGCAACTCGGGCACGCCGCAGAGCTCGGGCTCGATGTGCCCGAGGCATATGCCGTCAAGGCGGGGCTGCTTTCTCCCGGAGATTTTGCCGGCATTCTGCGAACCTATGACGAAGGAATCGCGAAGCATCCGGATAACGCGTTTCTCCACCGCTTGCGCGGCGAACGCTACAGCTTCGTCGGGCGAATGAACGATGCGGTCGACGATACTGGCCATGCCGTTCAGCTCGCCCCGCTGTCGCCCGGCAACCTGCAGTCGTTCGCCTCCGAGCTCGCTTATTCAGGCGATACGTCGGCCGGCGAGGAGCAGCTCCGCAAGGCCGAGCATCTATGGCCCAATGCCTTCACCGTGCAGATGGCCAGATATCGCTATGACCTTAGGTTCGGTGACCCCCGGGAAGCGGAGAAATTGTATCGCAAGTTCGCCGTGCAGGCGGCCAATCCGGCCCAGGCGCTGTTCCTTGAGGCGCGCATCAATCCGACGCCGCAGAACATCGAAGCCGCACTTGCCGCCGAGCGGCAGATCAACCGCCAATTCCCTCCGTATATCGCGAGCATCGTGCAGGCGCTCGCCTATTTCGGCCGGAAGGACGAGGTCATCGACCTGCTTATTAACTATCCCGGCGGCAAGCGTGCCGAATGGATCGGTTTCAATGCCGAAGTGCTGTTCCGGCCGATGATGCACGATGTATGGCGAGATCCGCGATCCATGGCCGGCGCGGCTCACGTCGGCCTGCTTCATTATTGGAAGGCGACAGGCAAGTGGCCCGACTTCTGCTTCGACCCGACGCTGCCCTACGACTGCAAGAAGGAGGCGGCGAAGTACAAGGTCTAGGACGCGTTCCTAAGCGCATGGCTGATGATCGATTCCAGCTCTTCGCCCGCTGGAAAACCGGCCTCGACCCACTGGTCTTCAATCTTCCGCAGCGTCCGTGCGACCACGGGTCCTTCCGGAAGCCCACGCTTGATCAGCTGGCCGCCGCCGATCGGAAGCTTGGGCGCCTTCCACGAGGCGATCAGGGCTGCGTCGGCCGATTTCCCGGTGAGCAGCAGCCGGTCGACCGCGCAGTCTCGGCCTAGCCGGTAGGCCAGCGCCTCGGGCGAGGAGAAAAGCTCGCTTCCAGCGGCGCAGGAGAGACGCTTCCTGTTCTTGTTCGAAAGCTTGAGTCGGACGGCCACCTCTTCGGCGACCGCGCGCTCGCGCGGAAGGAGGGCGGAAAGGCGCCGCAGCGGCTCGGCGTCGATTCCGGCCTCGCGCTCGCAGGCAATGAGCGCTTCGAGGTCGCGCACGCGCTCGCGTGCGATCTCGGGCAGCACGGGCTTCAAGATCGCCCGCTCGAGCATGATCCCGACGGTCGGCGCGGGGTCATCGACCGCCAGAAGCTTCAGGAGCTCGTCGGCGATGCGCTCGCGCGACAAAGCCATGAGGTCGTTCGCGCGGCGGGTGCAGGCCTCCAGCCCGGCCTCGTCCGGATGACCGGCTCCGAAGCGCGCGTGGAAGCGGAAGAAACGCAGGATTCGCAGATGATCCTCAGCGATGCGCTGCAGCGGCTCCCCGATGAATCTCACGCGCCGGTGGTGGAGATCGTCCGTCCCGCCGAAATAGTCGAATATCTCGCCGCTGTTCGGATCGGCCGAGAGCGCGTTGATGGTGAAATCGCGGCGCGCCGCGTCCTCTTTCCAGTCGTCGGTGAAGGCGACCGTCGCCCGGCGGCCGTCGGTCGAGACGTCCCGGCGAAGGCTGGTGATCTCGACCGGCTGGCCGTCGCTGACGGCGGTGACGGTGCCATGGTCGATGCCCGTCGGAACCGCCTTAATACGCGCTGCTTCGAGCCGTTCGACTACCTCCTGGGGCTTGAGGCGCGTCGCCAGGTCGACGTCGCTCACCGGCAAACCGATCAGGTCGTCGCGCACGGCTCCGCCCACGTAGCGGACGAGGCCCTCGTCCGCCCCGAGCGCTCGCAGCAGGCGCGTCATGCCGCGCCGCTTGCGCCACTTGGCGGCGTCGAGCCTCAGCTCCACCGCAGCCTGCGCGAGAGGTTGACGATCATTGCCGCGGTCGCCCCCCAGATCCTGCGTCCGTTCCACACGATCTCGTAATAGTGGCGCTCGACTCCCTGGAACAGTGCGCTTCGGCGCTGCTGGTTCGCCGGGTCGAGCAGGAAGTCGAGCGGCGCCTCGAACCAGTCGGCGACCTCATGCTCGTGCGGCTCCAGCGGCAGGTCCGGCGAGATGACCCCGATCACCGGCGTGACGATGTAGCCCGTGACGGTGCGGTAAGGCTCGATTTCGCCGACCACAACGACCTCGCCTGGATCGAGCAGGATTTCCTCCTGCGCTTCCCGGAGGGCGGCGGCGATTGCAGCTTCACCAGGATCGAGTCGCCCGCCAGGGAAGGCGATCTGGCCCGCATGGGTGCGCATATGCTCGCGACGGACGGTCAGGATGACTCCCGGCTCAGGCCGCTCCGTCACCGCGATGAGGACGGCAGCGGCCACGTCGGCCCTGGCGCGAAGCTCGGGAAGGTCGCCTTCCAGCGGAGGCTCGGCCGCCGGCGAAGACAATGCCGCCCGCAGGCGGTCGCCGAGCTTCAATGGTCCTGCTCCAGCGGGAAGAATGCGCCGTCGCTCCATATGCCCGGCGGCTGATGGCCTTCGGCGAGCGCCAGCTCGGCAAGCTCGTAATAGACGGAGCGGCTCAGCTCCGCCTCCAGCCCATGACGGACGAGCAGGCGAGGGGAGGGGCCATGCTCGCCGCCGACGATCCTCAGCGGATGGTCGGGGCCGAGGATCACCGCATCCCCGCTGTCGAGCCTGAAGGCGATGCGGCGGCTGCGGCCTTGGTCCTCGCTGTGCATCTCGACGGCGCGGAAAGCCGTGCTGTCGACGTCGATGTGGAGCTTCTCCACTGGAGTCACGAGGACATGGCTCCCATCCGGCTCCCGCCGAAGGATCGTGGAGAAAAGCCGGACCATTGCCGGCCGCCGGATCGGCGCTTCCTGATGGTACCAGGTGCCGTCGCGGGCGATGCGCATCTCCGAATGGCCGCATCTTTCCGGGTTCCACTTGTCGACGGGCGGCAGTCGGCGCTCGTCGATCAGCTGCTGGAGCTCGTCGAGGCTCAGGCCCTGGAGCTCGATCGGGGGGCGCATTTCCGGCACGCACGCGTCATTGGATTGCTTCGTTGCGCCGCTCAAGGCAGGAGTTCGCGCGATGACGGACCGCACCGCAATCGTCACCGGGGCAGGCAAGCGCGTGGGCGCGCACATCGCTCGGGCGCTGCTCGAAGACGGCTGGGCGGTCGTCGCTCACGTTCACAATGTCGCGGACGAGGTGCCGGAAGGCGCCGTGAAGGCGGTCGCCGACTTGGCCGAGCCGGGATGCGCCGACCACATCTTCGCCGCGGCACGAGGCCTCCCGCCGGTCCGCCTTCTCGTCAACAATGCCTCGCGCTTTGCCTGGGACGGCTTCGGCGAGTTCAGCGCGGACCA
>DASVXR010000261.1:0-2295 GCA_036392595.1 Sphingomicrobium sp. | reverse complement strand
GAAGATCGTGCCCTGGTTGCGCACGATCACGCTCTCGTCGCTCATCGCCGGGACGTAGGCGCCGCCCGCGGTGCAGCTGCCCATCACGCAGGCGATCTGGGCGATGCCCTTCGAGCTCATCTGCGCCTGGTTGAAGAAGATTCGGCCGAAATGGTCGCGGTCGGGGAAGACCTCGGCCTGGTGCGGCAGGTTCGCCCCGCCGCTGTCCACGAGATAGACGCAAGGCAGACGGTTCTGCTCGGCGATCTCCTGCGCGCGCAGGTGCTTCTTGACCGTCACCGGATAGTAGGTGCCGCCCTTCACCGTCGCGTCGTTGCAGACGATCATCACCTCGCGGCCGGAAACGCGGCCGATGCCGGCGATGATGCCGGCGCCCGGAACCTCGCTCTCGTACATGTCGCACGCGGCGAGCTGCCCGATCTCGAGGAAAGGCGAACCGGGATCGAGCAGGCGCTCGACGCGGTCGCGCGGCAGAAGCTTGCCGCGCTCCAGGTGGCGCTGGCGGTGCTTTTCCGGCCCGCCCTTCGCCGCTTCCGCGACGTCCGAGCGCAATTTTTCCGCCAGCTTCCGGTTGTGCTCGGAGCGCTTTCGGAACTGTTCGTCGTCCGGAACGATTTTGCTCTCGATGCGCGGCGCGCTCATGCTCCCCGTTCGTCCATTGGTCGAAATTCCCTGCCGCTCGCCTAGCCGCTGCTGCAGGCGTTGGCAAAGCACCACGATGGAAGGTCAATGATGAAGCATTCGACGTTCTGGCTCCTCGTCCCCGCTCTCGCGCTCGCGGCGTGCAACACGAATTCGGGCAACAATGCCGCCCAGCAGCGGCCCGCGGGCACTCAATCGGGCATCGACAAGACGCTGATGGACACGTCGGTGAAGCCGGGCGACGACTTCAACGAATATGCCAACGGCGGGTGGCAGAAGAACACGGAAATCCCCGCCGACAAGTCGAACATCTCGGTCTTTTCGATCATCAACGACGAAGCCGAGAAGCGCCAGGCTCAGCTTGTCAGCGACATCGTGAACTCGAACCCCGCTGCCGGCTCGGACGAGGCGCGGATCGCCAATTATTACAAGGCCTATACCGACACGGCCGCGATCGAGCGGCGCGGGCTTTCACCGATCAAGCCGGACATCGACCGGATCGAGGGCATCCAGGACAAGGGCGCGCTGGCCGATGCGATCGGGCATACGCTGCGCGCCGACACCGATCCGTTGAACGCGACCAATTTCCACACCGAGAACCTGTTCGGCATCTTCGTCACGCAGGCGTTCGGCGACCCAACCAAGACGGTGCCCTATGTCCTTCAGGGCGGGCTCGGGCTGCCCGACCGCGATTATTATGTGTCGAGCGATCCGGCGATGGCGAAGCTGCGTGCCGACTACACGCCCTACGTCGCCAAGATCCTGACGCTGGCGGGCTTCCCGAACGCGCAAGCGCGCGCGCAGAAGATTGTCGCGCTGGAGAATAAGATCGCCCAGGCGCACGCGACGCTGGAGGCCAGCCAGGACAGCTTCACTGCGAACAACCCCTGGAAGCGCGCCGATTTCGATGCGAAGGCTCCGGGCGTGGACTGGGGCCGGCTCCTTGGCGCGGCGCAGCTCGGCAACCAGCAGGACTTCATCGTCTGGCAGCCTTCGGCGGTGACGAAGCTCGCCGCTCTGGTCGGCTCGGAGCCGCTCGACGTATGGAAGGATTGGCTGGCCTTCCACCGGATCAACACGCGCACCGACGTGCTGCCGAAGGCGTTCGATGACGCTCACTTCGCCTTCTACGGAACCGAGCTGAACGGCCAGCCGCAGCAGCGCACTCGGGACAAGCGCGCGCTGTCGCAGCTCAACAACTGGCTCGGCGATGCCGTCGGCAAGCGCTACGCCGACAAATTCTTCCCCGCCTCCTCAAAGGCGGACATCGACGGCATGGTCCGGAACATCAAGGCGGCGTTCCTGAAGAGGATCGACGGCCTCACATGGATGGCGCCGGCGACGAAAGACGAGGCCAAGAAGAAGGTCGCGACCATGGCGGTCGGCATCGGCTATCCGGATAAATGGCGCGACTATGGCGCGCTCGACGTCCGCGCCGATGATGCATTCGGCAACCTCGATCGCGCCGAGCTCGCCAACTACCAGTACCAGCTGTCGAAGATCGGCAAGCCGGTCGACAAGAACGAATGGTGGATCGACCCGCAGGTGGTGAACGCGCTCAACCTGCCGCTGCAGAATGCGCTGAACTTCCCGGCGGCGATCCTCGACAAGGGCTTCTACGACCCGGCGGCGGACGCGGCGGCGAACTACGGC
>DASVXR010000260.1:0-4189 GCA_036392595.1 Sphingomicrobium sp. | reverse complement strand
AGCGCATCGACCCCTGGTGGGAGCGCAAATGGGTTCGTCTCCTGACCTGGGCGGGCCTCGGCCTGTTCACGCTCTTTGCAGCGGTCTGGATCTATTTTGCGAGCGGCCTGCCTTCCTCGCAGACCCTGCTCGCCTACCAGCCGCCGCTTCCGACCAACGTCCGTGGCTATGACGGCACCCCGGTCCAGACCTTCGCGCGCGAACGTCGGGTCGAGCTTTCCTATGACGAATATCCGCCGATGGTGGTGCAAGCCTTCATCTCGGCCGAAGACAAGAATTTCTTCACTCACCCCGGAATCGATTTCAGCGGCCTCCTTGGTGCGGTCGCTGACTTCACCAAGAAGAGCGTGACCGGCGGCGGCAGGGCGAAGGGCGGTTCAACCATCACGCAGCAGGTCGCGAAATATCTGCTGAAGGATTCGAGCTACAATATCGGGCGCAAGATCCGCGAGGCGATCCTCGCCTTCCGCCTCGAATCCACGCTGTCGAAGCAGCAGATCCTGGAGCTGTACCTCAATTCCATCTTCCTCGGCCGCAACGCCTATGGCGTGCAGGCGGCGGCGCGGGCTTATTTCGACAAGGACGTCAACGAGCTGACGCTGCCTGAGGCCGCTTATCTCGCCGTGCTTCCCAAGGCCCCCGCCAATTACGACCCAGTCCGGGCGACGCAGAAGGCGCTCGACCGGCGCAACTACGTGCTCCGGGAGATGTACCGCAACGGCTACATCAAGGAGGAGCAGTGGAAGGCGGCGGCCACAACGCCGCTCGGCACCATCCGCTACGGCAGCAACGAGAAGTTCGCTCAGCAGGGCGGCTATTTCATGGAGGAGGTCCGCCGCGAGCTGATCAAGCAGTTCGGCGAGGGTGCCAATGATGGGCCGAACAGCCTTTACGCCGGCGGCCTGTGGGTTCGCAGCTCGATGGATCCGACGATGCAGGATGCCGCCGCTCAGGCGCTGCGCGATGGACTCGCCAATTTCGACGGCGGCCGCGGCTGGCGCGACCTCGGGATGACCGTGGACCTCAACGGCGATTGGGCCGGCCAGCTCGATCGCGCGGCCGTCGGCACCGGCTTTCCAGACTGGAGGAAAGCGGTCGTGCTCGACAAGAGCGACGGGCAGGCGACCATAGGTTTCGCCAACGGCTCGCGCGGCACCTTGCCGGCCTCGGCGGCCTCGATGCCCGTTCGCGGCGTCGGCGGAGCTGCGTTCGACAGCCTGAAGCCGGGCATGGTCATCATCGTCAAGCAAGCCGGGCCGGGCAGCTATGCGCTGCGCTCGGTGCCGGAGGTTTCGGGCGCGATGCTGGCCGAGGAAGTGCACACCGGCCGAATCCTCGCGATGCAGGGCGGATTCGACGTGATCGGCTCGAGCTACAACCGCGCGACACAGGCTCTCCGCCAGCCCGGATCGGCATTCAAGCCGATCACCTATGTGACGGCGCTCGAGAACGGAGTGACTCCGGCGACGATCGTGGTCGATGCGCCCTTCTGCGTCTGGCAGGGTGCCGGCCTCGGCAACAAATGCTTCGTCAACTTCGACAAGCGTTATTCGGGGCCGCACACGATGCGCTGGGGCGTCGAGCAGTCGCGCAACCTGATGGCCATCCGGGTCGCGTCCGAGACCGGAATGCCCAAGATCATCAAGACCGCTCATGATCTGGGTGTCGGGGATTTCCCCAACTATCTGTCGATCGCGATCGGCGCCGGCGAAACCACCGTCCTTCGCCTCGTCAATGCTTATGCGATCCTCGCCAATGGCGGCCGGTCGGTGCGGCCCTCGACGATCGATTATGTCGAGGACCGCAACGGGAAGGTCATCTATCGCACGGACAACCGCTGCGCCGTGATGGGCAATTGCAACGCGCCGGAATGGGACGGAAAGCCGATGCCGCGGCCGCCGAGCCAGACGAAGCAGCTGCTCGATCCGATGGCGGCGTTCCAGATGGTCCACATCATGGAAGGCGTGATCCAGCGCGGCACGGCCACGATCCTGCGCGATCTCAACCGCCCGCTGTTCGGCAAGACCGGGACGACCTCCGGCCCGACCAACGTCTGGTTCGTCGGCGGCACTCCCGACATCGTCGGCGGGGTCTATCTCGGTTACGATCATCCGCGGCCGATGGGCGGCTATGCCCAGGGCGGCCGGATCGCGGCTCCGGTGTTCAAGCAATGGGCGCAGGTCGCCTTGGCCAGCCAGCCGAAAATCCCGTTCGTCGCTCCCGCGGGAATCCGCTGGGTCAGGATCGACCGCGCGACCGGCAAGCGCGTATTCGGCATCTTCCCGACGACCGACGATCCGAAGTCCCCGGTCATCTGGGAGGCGTTCCAGCCGCAGACAGAGCCCCGCCGGTCTTTCGGCCGGACGCAGGGCAACCCATATGACCAGCAGGCTCAGCAGGCGCAGCAGGTGGCGCAGCTTCAGGGACAGCTCGTCCAGCGGCGGCAGGCAGGCGTGACTGTCCATCGGCCGAGACCCGCGCCACTGCAAACGGCTGGCTTGCCAACCCAGAACGCCCTCTAATAGGGCTGCGCAACAGCATTACGAAGGTTTGACGATGCGCGCCGAAGCGCAGACCCATATCGACCAGATCCAGGCCGCGACCGCGCTCCTGCGCCGGTTCCTCGACTGGGACCGTGCATTGAAGCGCCTCGACGAGCTCAACGCCAAGGTCGAGGACCCCGCCTTGTGGAACGATCCCAAGGCGGCGCAGGAGGTGATGCGCGAGCGGCGGAGGCTGGAGGAAGCGATCGGCGCGACGCGCAAGCTTGAACGCGAGCTTGCCGATACGTCGGAGCTCATCGAGCTCGCCGAAAGCGAGGGCGACGAGGCGTTGGTCGACGACGCCGTGCGCAGCCTCGCGGAGCTTGCCGAGCGCGCCGACCGCGACAAGGTCGCCGCCCTGCTTGCCGGCGAGGCGGACGCCAACAATGCCTATATCGAGATCAACGCGGGAGCGGGCGGCACCGAGAGCCAGGACTGGGCCGAGATGCTGCTGCGCATGTACACGCGGTGGGGCGAGCGGCACGGCTACAAGGTCGAGAGCATCGACTATCACGCCGGCGAGCAGGCGGGGATCAAGTCGGCGACGATCCTGGTGAAGGGAGAAAACGCCTACGGCAATCTCAAGACTGAGAGCGGCGTGCACCGGCTGGTTCGCATCAGCCCCTACGACGCGAATGCGCGGCGGCACACGAGCTTCTCTAGCGTCTGGGTCTATCCCGAGGTGGACGAGGACATCGACATCCAGATCGAGGACAAGGACCTCAGGATCGACACCTATCGCTCATCGGGGGCGGGCGGGCAGCATGTGAACACGACCGATAGCGCCGTGCGCCTCACTCACCTGCCCACCGGCATCGTCGTCGCCTGCCAGAACGAGCGCTCGCAGCACAAGAACCGCGCCTCGGCGATGAAGCAGCTCAAGGCCCGGCTCTACGAGGCCGAGCTGCAGAAACGCGAGGCGGAGGCTAATGCCGCCAATGCGGCCAAGACCGACATCGGCTGGGGGCACCAGATCCGGTCCTACGTTCTTCAGCCCTACCAGCTCGTCAAAGACCTGCGCACCGGTGTGACGTCGACTTCGCCCGCCGATGTGCTCGACGGCGATCTCGACCGGTTCATGGCCGCCGCTCTGTCGCAGAGGGTGACCGGCGAGACCGTCGAGGTCGAGGATGTGGAATAGGAGCTCCTCCCGGGAACGGGGAGGGGGACCGCCGAGCGCCAGCTCGGTGGTGGAGGGGGCTCCCTCCGTCAGCCCCGCTTCGCGGGTCTGCCACCTCCCCGTTCCGGGGAGGAGCTCCTATTCCACATCCTCGACCTCGACGGTCTCGCCGGTCACCCTCTGCGACAAAGCCGCGGCCATGAACCGGTCGAGATCGCCGTCGAGCACATCGGCGGGCGAGGTCGACGTCACACCGGTGCGCAGGTCTTTGACGAGCTGATAGGGTTGCAGCACATAGGACCGGATCTGGTGCCCCCAGCCGATGTCGGTCTTGGCCGCGTTGGCGGCGTTGGCCTCAGCCTCGCGCTTCTGGAGCTCCGCCTCGTACAGACGCGCCTTGAGCTGCTTCATCGCGGATGCGCGGTTCTTGTGTTGCGACCGCTCGTTCTGGCAGGCGACGACGATGCCGGTGGGCAGGTGAGTGAGGCGCACGGCGCTATCGGTCGTGTTCACATGCTGCCCGCCC
>DASVXR010000259.1:0-2248 GCA_036392595.1 Sphingomicrobium sp. | reverse complement strand
CGGGCCGGCGATTATGTCCGCGGCCTGCTGGCGGAGGCATCCGGTTACGATTCCGACCCAGGCAATCTCGGGTCGCGCCCGTACAGCGACTGCTCGCGCGATGCCTGCGTCGCCTTGCTCCGGAAGGGCGGGCGCGAGTGGCGGCTGCTAGCGACGCGTTCGGCTTACCGAATCGACTGGAAGACCATCACCCAGGCATGTTCCGAGGCGGATGTCGTCGTCTCCGACCGCAGGCTGCCGCGAGGATGCGCGCCGGCCTGGCTGAAGCTGGATACCCCCGCGCTGGCGCGGACCGGCGGCCTTGCGATCTACCTCGGACAATATCCGCGCGTCGACACGGTTGCCGATCGCCTTGGGGAGCACCCCTGGGCGCAATTCCGCCGCTAGGCCGCGTCAGTAACGCCGGATGAGTCCCGCCAGCCGCCCCTGTATCTGGACCCGGCGCGGATCGTAGCGCTGCGCTTCGTAATTGCGGTTGGCGGGGTCGAGGCGGATCATGCTGCCTTCGCGGCGGAAGGTCTTGAGCGTCGCTTCCTCATTGTCGATCAGCGCAACGACGATCTCGCCGTCGTGCGCCGTGTCGGCCTTGCGGATCAGCGCGAAATCGCCGTCGAGAATGCCTTCCTCGACCATCGAGTCGCCGGAGACTTCGAGCGCATAATGTTCGCCGGGCCCGAGCAAGGCCGCGGGGACGGGGAAGCATTCGGTCCCCTGCAGCGCCTCGATCGGAGTGCCCGCCGCGATCCGCCCGTGGAGCGGGATCTCGAGCGTGTCGTTCGCCGCGGCAGGAGCCGCCGGCCGCAGCGGGACCACCGTCGCCGACTTCGTCTCCGGCATCTTCATGACCTCGAGCGCCCGGGCGCGGTTGGGCAGGCGGCGGATGAACCCGCGCTCCTCCAGCGCCGAGATCAACCGGTGCACGCCGGACTTGGACTTTAGGTCGAGCGCCTCGCGCATCTCGTCGAAACTCGGGGAGATGCCGCTCTCCTTCAGTCGCGAGTCGATGAACAGCAACAGTTCACGCTGTTTCGCGGTGAGCATCGGCGGTCACTCCCCCTTCAGAACGAACGGGGAACGTATAGGCAACAGCTGAAGTCAGGTCAAGCGGTCAGCCGCCGTTTGAGCTGATCTGCCTCTTCTCCACCGCGATGGCCGCATCGTTGCGCTTGGCCTTCACGTCCGCGCGGACCGCAGCCATGAACTGCGCCTCGTAATCCTGTCCGATGGTCTGCTGCAGCTCGTTCCGCATCTGGGCGATCAGCGCGGGCTGCAGCAAGGCATTCCCCGGCATGATCTTGTCCACCTTGACGACAAAGAAGGACCGGCGCTGGGGGTCGGCGACCATCCGGCTCTTGCCCTGGGTGAGGCTGAACAGCACGCGCAGCGCAGGCGGCACCTGGCCGTTCGCGGTCGCGATCTGGATCCTGCGGGCAGCGAGCGGCTCCGGCGCGGGGAGCGCAACGCCGGCTTGCTTGACCGCATCTGCCAGCGGAACGCCATGGCCCACCTTGGTGGCAATCGCCTGGGCCGCGGCGCGGGCGCGCTGCACTGCCTGCCCGTTGATCCAGTCGGTTGCGACCTGCTGCCTGATGCTGGCGAGCGGGGCCGGAGCGGCCGGCACGACTTGGGCAGGGGAGACGAGCGCATAGCCCTGGTCGTTGGCCAGGGTGACGACCTCCGGCGGGTCGTTGGGGGCAATGTCGAACCCGGTCTTCAGCGCCGGGGCGAGTTCGGGCGGGGTCTTGAATGATTTGTCCGTCCGCGACGTTCCGTTCGCCATGATGAGCGGCGTGGCCGTGACCGCCAGCTTCGCCTGTGCCGCGGCTTCCTCGAAGTTGCTGCCTTCGTCCACGGCGTTCTGAACCTTGTCCACCAGGTCCTCGATCGCGCCCTTGCGCTTCTCGGCGGTGAGCTTCGCGGCGATTTCGGATCGGGCCTGCTCGAGCGTCTTGCCGCCCTGGCTCTTGATCGATTCGACCTTCACCACGACCCACCCGAATTCCGACTGGATCGGGCCGACGACGGCACCCTGCGGCGCCGCGAAAGCGGCGGCGGCGGCGCTGTCGCCGGCCACAGACGTATAGGCCTGCCGGGTCTGGTTCTGCAGCGACGTGACGGACGCATTGCCGCCTGCCGGCGCCGCGGCGGCGGCGAGGCTCGCGCCACCCTTCGCGCGCGCCGCGATCGCATTCGCCGTCGCCTGGTCTTGCGCGACGACCTGCGTCAGGTTGCGCGTCTCCTTCGGCGC
>DASVXR010000258.1:0-2515 GCA_036392595.1 Sphingomicrobium sp. | reverse complement strand
GGAGCCTCGCAATGACAGCTATTGCTCGCGATGGATGGTGAAGCCGGCCCAACTCTGGCTGACAGGCATCAGCTCGATCGCGTTGATGTTGAGGTGCGGGGGCAAGTTGGCGAGCCACCAGAAGAGGTCGGCATGGTCCTCAGCGGTCATCGCGTTCATGCCGGCATAGAGCTTGTCCGATGCTTCCTTGTCGCCGCCAGTCCGCACGAGGGTGAACTCAGTCTCGGCCATCCCCGGCTCGACCGAGGTCACCCGGACTCCGGTGCCGGCGAGATCGCAGCGAAGATCGAGCGAGAATTGGCGGACGAACGCCTTGCTGCCGGCGTAAACGGCGCCGCCCTTGTAGGGGTAGGTGGCCGCGACCGACGACAGGTTGATGATCTGGCCCCTGCGCTCGATCAGCTTGGGCAGGAGCGCCCGGGTCAGCGCCACGAGCCCGGTGATGTTGGTGTCGATCACCTGGTCGATGCGATCCCAGTCGGTCTCGGGCAGCGGATCGGTCGGTGGAGCGAGGCCGGCATTGTTGAGCAGCAGGTCGATCTCGCCCCACGGCGCCTCCAGCCGGGCGAGGCTTTCGACCGCCTCCCGGTCGCGCATGTCGATCTCGAGGGGCAGGAAGGCGTCGCCAAGCTCCTCCTGCAGCTTCCTGAGGCGGTCGCCGCGGCGGCCGGTGCCGATCGCCTTCCAGCCGCCGGACACGAACTTGCGCGCCGCCGCCTCGCCGAAGCCCGCGGTCGCGCCCGTGATCAATATCGTCTTGGTCATCGGCTTCCTTCCAGGTCGCGCCGGATAGCAGCGAGCCTCGCCGGTTCAACGCCGATCTCTTCCGCAACGCTGACCAGGTCCGGCTCATGCGCCTCGAGGAAAGCGATCAGCGCGGCAAGCAGCGCCGGATCATCCGCCCTGCGCCGCAGCTCATCCGTCCCGATTCCGGTCAGGTCGAGGAAGCGGCGGGCCCGGCGGTCGTCGGCAAGCGTTGCCGCGAGAGCTGCAAGCGCGAGCGCCTGAGGATCGGTTGGCGTCTGCACAGGCACCGTTTAATACGTAGACGCAACATTGAAGGAAGCCGTTTTGGCGAAGATCCTGATCGTCGAGGACAATGCGCTGAACATCAAATTGTTCTGCGACCTGCTGGAGGCGCACGGCCACCAGCCGGAGGCGGTCACGGACAGCCGCAACGCGCTCGACGTCGCGAGGGATTTTTCGCCCGACTTGGTGATCACCGACATCCAGCTGCCGCATGTGAGCGGGCTGGACCTGATCCGGATGCTGAGGGCCGACGAGCAGCTCGCAGAGGTGCCGATCATGGCGGTCACCGCTTATGCCGGCCGCGGCGACGAGGAGCGAGTCCGCGCCGCGGGCGCGCAAGCTTACGTGTCCAAGCCGATTTCGGTCGTGAAATTCGCGGAAACGGTCGAGGAGCTGCTGCCGCACGACCACGGCGAGACGACCGTTCCCGAAGAAAAGATGGATCCCGGATCGAGTCAGGGATGATTCCGCGCGGCTACGCCGCTCGGGTTACTTGATCTTGGCTTCCTTGAACTCGACGTGCTTGCGCGCGACCGGGTCGTACTTCTTGAAGCTCAGCTTCTCGGTCTGAGTGCGCGGGTTCTTCTTCGTCACGTAGAAGAATCCCGTGTCGGCGCTGCTGACGAGCTTGATCTTGACGGTTGCCGGCTTGGCCATCGGACGGTCCCAAAAATCTCTAGAAAAAAGAAGAGCGGCCTTCCGCCGCCCCAAGTCGGCGCGCTCCTTCGCTCAACAGGGCGATTCTGTCAACCGAAGCAAGATTGTAACGGGCGCTTAACTAATTTCGGCGAACCTCCGTTTAACAGGAGGCATTACATGGCGACAGACCCGCTCGCGACCGTCAGGATCCAGGTCGGGCGGCGCGTTGCCGAGATCCGCGACGCGGCTCCTCGCCTCTCACCCCTCGACCTCTATGCGCGCATGGACGCGATCCGACAGCTCGCCGCGGCCCACGGTCTCGCGGTGCTGGAGCAGCTGGCTCACCATTCGGCGCAGCTCGCGCTCCTTCCCGGGCACCGCGTGGCGGTCAGCTCCTGCCTCGAGCATGTCGAGGAGGCGTTCGACAGCCGCTCGACCAGCGACTGCAACACGATCCTCGCCGCTCTCGCCGTCCGCCTCCACTGACACCGTAGCGCCGTTCATGCATTAGAGGCGCGATGCGCGCCTTCTCGCAGCTGCTCGACGACCTCGTCTACACGCGCTCGCGCAACACCAAGCTCAAGCTGATCGGCGATTATCTCAAAGAAACGCCCGATCCGGACCGCGGCTACGGCCTCGCGGCGCTCACCGGGACTCTCGATATTCCGCATGTGAAGCCGGCCGCCATCCGAGGGCTGGTCGAGGAGCGGATCGATCCCGTGCTCTTCTACATGAGCCGCGACTATGTCGGCGACACCGCGGAAACCATTTCCCTGCTGTGGTCCAAGTCGACCGGGGAGCCGCCCGAGGTGGACGACGCCACGATCCGCATCTCCGACGCGGTCGA
>DASVXR010000257.1:0-4255 GCA_036392595.1 Sphingomicrobium sp. | reverse complement strand
GCTATGGCTTGCGAACAATGGCCAGCCGGGCGCCATCTCGGATTCCGCCGACCGCTACCCCAATCCCAAGTGGATGCCGCTTAACGGCTGGCGGGTCGATCCGGCGCTCGCCTACGGCCATATCGTCCAGGAATCGGCCTTCCGCCGAACGGCGGTCAGCACCGCCGGCGCAGTCGGCCTGATGCAGGTGCTGCCGGTGACCGCGCAGCTGGTCTCCCGCAGTCGCGGAGTGCCCTATGCGAACGGCGCCCTTACCGATCCGCGCTACAATCTGGAGTTCGGCCAGAGCTTCATCGAGATGATGCGCACCGATCCGGGTACCGCCGGCCAGCTCCCGCGAGTCATCGCCTCCTACAATGCGGGGCCGCTCCCGGTGGCGCGCTGGGCCACGATCAACGACAAGGGCGATCCCCTGCTGTGGATCGAGTCCATCCCTTATTATGAGACGCGATACTATGTGCCCGCCGTGCTTCGGAACATGTGGGTTTACCAGGGCCTCAATCACGAGAACACGTCGACGCTCAAGGCCATGGTCGAGCACCGCTGGCCGACCTTCCCGACGGAGATGACCGCGCTCGCGCACTGAACCTGTTCTTGCTTTGTTCTCCTCCTGCGCGTAGCTATCGCGCATGCCCGTCGAGTCGAGCCACGGACGCGGGGCGACCCGCAACCCCATCCCTACGCGCTTCAACCTGAAGGAGCGGGTGGTCGAGGGCGAATGGCTCGACCAGGTAGAGGCACTGGATGGTGTTTCGAAGCGTCGGACGACGGTCACGATCGAGCATCCGAAGTCGATCCTGACTCGCAACAACTCGCCCGACATCGGCTTCGACCGCTCGATCAACGCATTCCGTGGCTGCGAGCATGGCTGCATCTATTGCTTCGCCCGGCCGACGCACGCATTCCATGACCTCTCGCCAGGAGTGGACTTCGAATCCCGGCTGTTCGTGAAGCCGAGGGCGGCGCAGCTGCTCCACGCTGCCCTCTCCAGGCCCGGCTACGAATGCAGGCCCATTGCGATGGGCACGAACACGGATCCCTATCAGCCGATCGAGGAGCGCTGGCGCATCACCCGCTCCATCGTGGAGCTCCTGCTCGAGACTCGCCACCCCTTCACCATCACCACCAAGTCGGACCGTGTCCTCCGCGACCTCGATCTGCTGAAGCCGGCGGCCGAGCTCGGCATCGCCTCGGTCGCTCTCTCGGTGACCTCGCTCGATCCGAAGATCGCCCGGACACTCGAGCCGCGCGCGCCCCAACCGCGCAAGCGACTGACGGCGATGAAGGCCCTCAATGAGGCCGGTGTCCCCTGCTACGTTGCCATTGCTCCCGTGGTCCCGCAGATCACCGACCACGAGCTCGAGCATATCGTGGAGGCGGCCGTGGAGGCGGGCGCTCCGGGCGGTTTCTATTTGCCAGTGCGCCTGCCGCACGAAGTGGCGCCCTTGTTTCGGGCCTGGCTCGATGAACATTTCCCGGACCGAGCCTCGAAGGTGATGGCGACCATTCGATCCCTTCGCGGCGGCCGCGACAACGATCCCAACTTCTTCAGCCGAATGCGCGGGCAAGGGCCCTGGGCGGAGCTCCTCAAGACGCGCTTCGAGATCGCGGCGAAGAAATATGGCCTGCGCCAGGCCAAGTTCCCGCTCCGAACGGATCTATTCCGCCCGCCCGAGGGCGACCAGATGCGCCTGCTTTAATCGATCAACGGCGGAATTTTATCGATTTGCGCCCGTGACTTCCGTCGCTCTGCTGCTAGGCGGTGCTCATGAAGCCTTATCACCTCGCAGCACTCCTCTTCGTCTCCGCCGCTCCGGCCCTGGCGCAAACTTCGATCAAGACGCTTCCGCCGCCCACCGTGGCAGACCCGAAGGTGGCCGCCCTCCGCGACAATGCGCTGGAGAACGATCATTATGCATGGGACACCGTCGAAGGGCTGACGACCGAAGTGGGCCAGCGTCTCGCCGCGACCGAGGCCGAGGCACGCGCTCGCGACTGGGCGGTGAAGCGGCTCAGCGCAATGGGCTTCGCCAATGTCCATGTGGAGCCTTTCACGATGCCGGTCTGGACCCGCGGGCCTGAGAGCGCCGAGATCGTCTCCCCCTTCCCGCAGAGGCTCGCGATCGCCGCGTTGGGCTACAGCGGCTCGACCCCGCCGCAGGGCATCACCGGCGAGATCGCCTATTTCGACAGCGTCGATGCGCTGCGCGTCGCACCGGACAGCGCCGTCAAGGGCAAGATCGTCTTCATCGACCATCACATGATGCCGGCGCAGGACGGCTCCGGCTACGGCCAGTTCGGAGCGCCGCGCCGCCAGGGCCCGACCATCGCTTCGCTGAAGGGCGCGATCGGGATCGTGATCCGCTCGATCGGCACCGATCATCATCGCAACCCGCACACCGGCGTCCAATATTTCACCGACGGCGCTGCGCCCATTCCGGCGGGCGCTCTCAGCGTGCCCGACGCCGAGCAGCTGGTACGCATCCTCAAGCGCGGCAAGCCCGTCGTCATGCACCTGACCCTAGTCAGCCAGAAGACCGAGGGCGGCCATTCCGGCAACGTGATCGCCGAAGTCCCCGGACGCGATCCCAAGGCCGGGATACTGCTGGTCGGCGGCCATCTCGACAGCTGGGACCTTGGAACTGGCGCCATCGACGATGCCTCGGGCGTTGCGATCGTGACTGCGGCCGCAAAGCACATCATGGATGCCGGGCGGCCGCTCCATACGATCCGGATCGTCTGGTTCGGCGCAGAGGAGCCCGGCGGTTTCGGCGGAAAGGCCCTCGCCGAAGCGCACAAGGCGGACCGTTATTCGATCGCGGGCGAAAGCGACTTCGGCGCCGACCGAGTCTGGCGCTTCAGCTCGCAGCTCATGAAGACCGACCCTGCGGCCTATGCGCAGCTGACGGCCGCGCTCGCCCCTCTCGGAATCACCAAGAATGACAAGGGAGAGGCCGACGGCACGGACGTCGAGCCCACGATTAACGCGGGGGCTCCCTGGATTTCGCTCAACCAGGACGGCACGCGCTATTTCGACTGGCACCATACGCCCGACGATACGCTCGACAAGATTGACCCCGAGCAACTCCGCCAGAATGTCGCCGCCTGGACCACCGCGCTCGCGGTCCTGTCGGGCGGAATTGAGCCGGGACCGAAACGGCCGAAGCGGCGTTGAGCCTTCCAAAAAGGGAGGACCCGATGCGTATCCTACTCGCCGTACCCCTGCTGCTCCTCGGCGCCTGCCAGGTGAACAAGGACAATGCCAACAACACCGTCAGCGTGACCTACAATGAGGATGTCGCCGCGAACGCCGCCGCAGCCGTGTCCAACACGGCGCAGAACGTCGCCGCCGATATCGGCAACGACGTGAAAAACACGGGCGAAAAGATCCAGAACAAGGTCGACAACACCGATGTCAGCGTCAACGTCAACAAGGACGTGAAGACCGAGAACAAGTCGGAGAAGAAGTCGAAGTAGTCCAGGTTGTTCGTCTGCCCGGCGCGTCCGTGGTGCCGGGCTGATGGTCGGGGAGACAGGATTCGAACCTGCGACCCTCTGCTCCCAAAGCAGATGCGCTACCAGACTGCGCTACTCCCCGACGATCACCCCACGAAGTGGTACTTCGTGGGGACCCCGGGAGGAAGAAGGAAGACGCTCCTCTTTTCTTCCTCTCGATCAAAGTACCACTTTGATCGAAACCATGGTGGGCCCGGAAGGATTCGAACCTCCAACCTAGCCGTTATGAGCGGCCGGCTCTACCGTTGAGCTACAGGCCCTCACCGGTCCCAGTCGAGATAGTCGGAGCGAGCCGCGCCGCCAAGTCAGGCGCGCGGGAAGACCAAGGTGAAACCTGAAGGAGACGTCACCAGGTCTCCGCCCGCGATCCGCGCCAGGCCGCGGACGAGCCTCAGCGAAAAGCCGTTCGCGGCCGCGGAGCTCGCGTCGAACAGCTGCGCGTCCGACGCGCCCTTGAGGGCGGCGGGGCGGCTGATGGAAAAACGGCAATTCTCGCCCGCCTGCTCGACCGACAGGCGCAGGGTCTCGCCCGCCTCGGCGGCCCCGATGACGGCCGTGCAGAGCCGGAAGATCAGTCGGTCTGCAAGCTCCGGCTCGATCGCCGCTGCGGCGATCCGCTGCGCTCGCGCGATCTCCAGCTCGACCTTGCGCTTGGCCGCAATGTCCCTGAGCGAATCCGCGGCGCGATCGAGCTGCTCGCCGAGGTCGACTCGGCGCCCTTCGCTTGCCCGGTCGGAGT
>DASVXR010000256.1:0-14739 GCA_036392595.1 Sphingomicrobium sp. | reverse complement strand
CCGCATCGGCGGGATCGAGAAGCAGCCCGGCTCCGGCAATATCGATTACAGCCCCGCGGCGCACCAGGAGATGACCGACACCCGTCATGCCAAGGTGCTCGGGGTCGCAAACTCCATCCCCGACCAGGACGTGTGCATCGGCAACGAGGGCGCCGAGCTGGCGGTCGTCGGCTGGGGCTCGACCTTCGGCCCGATCCACCAGGCAGTGCGCCGGGCGATCGCCAAGGGGCAGGACGTTGCCCACGTCCACGTCCGTCACATCTGGCCGATGCCCAAGAATATGTCTGTCCTATTGAAGGGCTTCAAACATATCCTCGTGCCCGAAATGAACATGGGCCAGTTCAAGACCGTCCTTCGCGACCAGTTCCTGGTGGATGCGAAGTCGCTGACGAAGGTCAGCGGACACCCCTTCCGCATCGCCGAGATCGAGGCCGCGATCGACGCCACTTTGGGCGCGGACTCGCGCGCGCGCGCGTAGGAGTGCTGCGTTTGGAGCGTTTCGAATGAAACAACTCAACGTCTGGCCGATGCTGATCCTGCTGATCGCCGTCGTCCTGATCATAATCTGGCTGAGGCCCCACTGATGAATGAAATGACTTCCGTAACCACCGCCAAGGACTGGGCGAGCGACCAGGAGGTCCGCTGGTGCCCCGGCTGCGGCGACTATGCGGTGCTGAAAGCCGTGCAGCGGACGATGCCGGACCTCGGCGTCGCGCGTGAGAAGACGGTGTTCATCAGCGGCATCGGCTGCTCCAGCCGCTTTCCCTATTACATGTCGAGCTACGGTTTCCACACGATCCACGGCCGCGCGCCCGCGATCGCGACCGGGGTCAAGCTCGCCAACCCCGAGCTCGACGTGTGGATCATCACCGGCGACGGCGACGCGCTCAGCATCGGCGGCAACCACACGATGCACGTCCTCCGCCGCAACCTCGACTGCCAGATCCTGCTGTTCAACAATGAGATCTATGGGCTGACCAAGGGCCAGTACTCGCCGACCAGCCGCGTTGGCACGCGCTCGCCCTCGACTCCGTTCGGCTCTGTCGACCGGCCCGTGACTCCCTGCATGTTCGCGCTCGGTTCGGGGGCGCGCTTCGTCGCCCGCGGCATCGATGTGCACAAGAACCTGCCCGACGTCCTCAAGGCGGCGCACGCGCACAAAGGTGCGAGCTTCGTCGAGATCTATCAGAACTGCGTCGTCTATAACGACGACGTCTTCGCCGGCTTCACCGAGCGCGATGTCGCCGCCGAGAAGCAGCTATGGCTGAAGGCCGGCGAGAAGATGCTCTTCGCCAACGGCACCAAGGGCTTGGCCCTCGACGTCGAGAACCTATGCCTCAAGATCGTCGACGGCGATGATCCTTCGGTGATCGTCCACGACCCGAAGAACCGGGGCATTGCCGCGATGCTCATCCTGATGCCTGAAAGCTTCCCCATGGCCCTGGGCGTGATCTACGAGAACCCCGCTCCAACCTTCGAAGCCGCCGTCATCGAGCAGAACAAGGCCGCAGCATCGGGCAAGACCGCCGACCTCCAGGCCCTCGTGTCGAAGGGCCAGACCTGGATGGTCGAAAAGGAGCCGCACAAGCTTTGAGTGAGGATCATCCTCCCCTGCATTTGCAGGGGAGGGGGACCGCCGAAGGCGGTGGAGGGGCCTGTTCGCAAAGAACCCCACCACCAGCTTCGCTGGTCCCCCTCCCCACGAAACGTGGGGAGGATGAGCGATAGACAACCTCACCCACAGCCTGGTCGGCGCCGTCATGGGGCGCATGGGCCTGAAGCGCCTCACGCCGCGAGCGATGCCGGCGCTGATCATCTCGGCGAACCTGCCGGACGTCGACAGCTTCTTCGCCCGGCCGCTCGGGTACGAAGCGATCGAAGCGCACCGCGGCTTCTCCCACGGCATCGGCGGCCTCGTGACGATGCCAATTTTGGCCGCGGCAATCATTCTCCTCTGGGAAAAGTTGCGGGCTGGCAAAGAAAGGCCGGTCAGGCTCGGCCCTCTTCTCCTCGTCTGTTTCCTCGGGGTGCTCAGTCACCCGGTCCTCGATTTCATGAACACCTATGGAGTGCGGCTGCTCGACCCGCTGTCGCAGCGATGGTTCTACGGCGACACGCTCTTCATCATGGATCCCTGGATCTGGCTGATGCTGATCCTCGGCCTTGAAATGTCGTGGCGGGCGGAGCGGCTGGGCAGGAACTGGACGCGGCCCGCGATCTGGGCCTTCGCATCGATGCTCCTCTACATCGCGCTCAACGCCGCGATCAGCCTCCGCGCCGAAGCCGTTACTCGCCCGCTCGTTGCCAGCGTCGCCACGCCGCGCATGGTCGTCTCCGGCGAGGTGCCGCTGCAATTCTGGCGGCGCCGAATGATCTGGCGCGGCGACGGCATCGGCGGAATGGGCAGCTACAACCTGCTCGAGGGCCTCAACCACGCGAGCCTCGACCCCGAGATTACACCGCTCCGCCTCGACGATCCACGCCTCACCGCGGCCGCGAAGACCCGCCGCGACGTGCGCGCCTTCCTTTTCTGGTCGCGCATGCCGATGGTGGTGGAGGAGGGCGGCCGCGCCTTCCTCACTGATCAGCGTTTCTATGAAAGCACCCGCCGCGCCGGCGCGCGCAATTTCCTCATCCCGCTCGACAAGGCAGGCGTGAATTCATAACTGGCGCGTCATGAGCACGCGCGGCGAGCATCTACTGCGCGCCGACCGCCGATTTGCGACCGGCGGCGGAACGCTCGCCCGCCTCGTGGCTCCCGCTTTCTCGAAGGTGCTCGACGAGATCGACCGCAATCTCCTCGCCGGAGGGATTCATCTGACTAAGCCGGACGCGACCGAGCGCGAGCTCGGCTTCCGCGCCGCCGGCGCGGCTGCAGTCCTGAAGCTGAACAGCTGGATGTCCCTGGTCCGTCTCGCGACGTCGGGCTCGGTCGGCTGGTACAAGGCATGGACTCTCGGCGAATGGTCCAGCCCCGATCCAGTCCCGATCTTCGAGCTGTTCTCCGCCAACGCCGTGGCCCTCGGCGACATCGGCCGGGCAAAGGGGCCTTTTCGTTGGATCAACGCCGTTGCTCACCGGCTGCGCGATAACGCCCCGCGCAAGGCCGTGAAGAACATCGCCGCGCATTACGACCTCGGCAACGACTTCTACTCGGCCTGGCTCGACGAGACGATGACCTATTCGAGCGCGCGCTTCCGCTCGCCGGAGGACAGCCTCGCCGACGCGCAGCTCAACAAGATCCGCGCGCTGCTGGACCGGCTCGACCTGAAGCCCGGCGACCGCCTGCTCGAGATCGGCTGCGGCTGGGGCAGCCTCGCGATCGAGGCCGCGAAGCGCGGCGCGTCGGTTGTCGGCCTGACGCTTTCGAAGGAGCAGAAGGCCTGGGCCGAGCAGAAGATCGCCCAAGCGAGCCTCTCCGACCGAATCGAAATTCGCTTACAGGACTATCGCGACACCGCCGAGCAGTTCGACGCCGTCGCGTCGGTCGAGATGGTGGAAGCGGTAGGCCAGCGCTGGTGGCCCGCCTATCTCGACAGCATCGCCCGCAACCTGAAGCCCGGCGGGCGCGCGGCGCTTCAGTTCATCGCGATGCGGCACGAGCTGTTCGACCGCTACGCTCGCAACCCCGACTTCATCCAGACTTACATCTTTCCGGGCGGGATGCTTCTCGACGAGCCCCAGTTCGCGGCACTGGCGAAGGAACGCGGGCTCAGCTGGCAGGACCGTGAGGGCTTCCGCCTCGACTATGCCGAAACCCTCAAACGCTGGCGCAGCAGCTACAATCTCGCCGTCCAGCGCGGCGGTCTCGATGGATTCGCCGAGCCCTTCCACCAGCTCTGGCGCTATTATCTCATGTACTGCGAAGGCGGCTTCAGGGGCGGAGCGATCGACGTGGCACAAGTGACGATGGTCAAGGCCTAGACACCCTATGTACAGCGTGAGGGCCGCGCGCTGGCGTCATCTCGCAATCATCCGTCCGCGCATGCCGGGATGATACTTGCAATAGAAGGCCGCACGTCCCGCGGAATTGATGCGCAGAACCCCGCGCTTGCCAGGCATCAGATCGAGGTCGAAACTGTTGTTGGACGCGGTGACCGTGTGCCGGAAGATATCGTTGTTCACGAAGACGACTCTGTCTCCCACCTTGAGCGGCGGCACGGCGCCATATTTCATCTGGTCGATCACAACGACGTGCGTGGCTGCTGCTGCCGGTCCAGGGGCCGAGACCAGCAGCAGCGCGCCCGTCGCCGCGGCGCACAGAATTGGCAGCCGCGCGATCATCGTCACTTCAGCTTCGCTGCCACCTGCTCGGCGTGAGCCTGGTGCTCCTGGAACAGCTTGAGGCCGGTCTGAAGCAGCGACTTCAGCTCTCCGTTGTGGGCCGACGGAATCAGCGTCGAGGAAAGCGCGCCGTTGACCGTCTTATGATAGCTCACCTCGTTGTTGATATATTCCCGATCGAAAGCCGCGCCCCGGAGCTTCCCGAGCTTGGCGCGTTCGGCATTGGCAGCCTTGGTGAGCGACGCGCTGGTCCCGTTCGCTTCCGGGGTAACGTGCAGTTTCTTGACCAAGGCGAGCGCCTTCGCATTCACCGCCTGATGGTCCCGAACCATTTGCTGCGCGAAGCTCCGGACCGTCTTGTTCTTCGACTTCTTGAGCGCCTGCTTGGCGGCGGCGATGTCAATATTACCGGCCGTATAAGCAATGTGCGCGATCTGCGGATCGGTCAGATCGGCCGCCTGTGCCGGCGCAGCGAGCGCGACCGCTGCAGCGGCCGAAATGAGGAAAGTAGCACGTGTCATCGAAGCCCTCCTTTGCTGTCTGGTGGCTTGGATGACAGGCGTCGGGAAAAGGTTCCCGCGATTCCCGCTAGGCTTCGACGCGCATTTTCTCGCCGGTCGGCGCATCGCTCGTCAGGCGCTCGACGATGGCCTTGCCCACCACTTCGGGCGGCTTGACGCTCTCCGGCTCTTCGCCGGGATAGGCGAGCTCGCGCATCCGGGTGCGCGTCGGCCCCGGATTGACGATGTGCACTCGAATGGTGCCGGTGTGCTCGGTCTCGTCGGCGTAGGCGCCGAGCAGGTTCTCGAGCGCCGCCTTGGAGGAGCCGTAGGCGCCCCAGAAGGCGCGCGGTTGATGGCCGACGGTCGAGGTGATGCCGACCACGTCGGCTCTCTCCGCTTTCGTGAGCAGCGGATGGAAGGCCGCCAGAAGCGCCTGGTTCGCGCCAACGTTGAGCGTCAACACCCGCGCATATTCCTTGGGATCGATGTCCTGTACCGGCGTGAGCGAGCCGAGCATGCCGGCATTGAGGACGAGGATGTCGAGCTTGCCCCAGCGCTCCCCGATCGCTGCTGCTAGCTTGGTGACCGAGGTGCCGTCGGTAAGGTCGAGCGGCGCAATCGTGGCGGTCCCGCCCATCTCGTGGATGCGCTCCTCGACATCTTCCAGCGCGCTTGCAGTGCGGGCGACGAGGATGACGTGAGCGCCCGCTTTCGCCAGTTCCTCCGCCGTCGCCGCGCCGATGCCGCGGCTGGCACCGGTGACGAGGGCGAGCTTGCCCGAAAGGGAATTCGAATCACTCATGGCGGCCGCGTTTAGCGGCTGGCGACCAGCGAAAGCGAGGCTCCGCCTTCCTTTTCGTCGCGATCCGTCAGCGTCGTGGGATAATTGCCGGTGAAGCAGGCGTCACAACGCTGCGGGTGCGCGGCGTCGCGTTCCTGGCCAAGGGCGCGGTAAAGGCCCTCGATCGAAACGAACGCGAGGCTGTCGGCATTGATATAGTCGCGCATCTGCTCGACGCTCATCTGCGCCGCCAGCAGCTTCGCCCGCTCCGGCGTGTCGACGCCGTAGAAGCAGCTGTGCCGCGTCGGCGGCGAGGCGATGCGCATGTGCACCTCGCGGGCGCCCGCATCGCGCATCATCTGCACCAGCTTCACGCTGGTCGTCCCACGGACGATGGAATCGTCGATCAGCACGATGCTCTTGCCGTCGACGAGAGCGCTGTTGGCGTTGTGCTTCAGCTTCACGCCTAGGTGCCGCACCTCCTGCGTGGGCTGGATGAAGGTCCGGCCGACATAGTGCGAGCGGATGATGCCGAGCTCGAACGGGATGCCGCTTGCCTGGCTGAAGCCGATCGCCGCGGGAACTCCACTGTCCGGCACGGGCACGACATAGTCGGCATCGACCGGAGCCTCGAACGCCAGCTCCGCGCCGATGGCCTTGCGCACCTCGTAGACCGACTGGCCCTCCGCGATGGAGTCCGGACGCGAGAAATAGACATGCTCGAAGATGCACGGCCGCGGCGCTGCCTTGGCAAAGGGGCGGAAGGACCGGAGACCGCTGTCGTTGACGAGGACCAGCTCACCCGGCTCGACGTCGCGAACGAAGCTCGCGCCGATGACGTCGAGCGCGACTGTCTCCGACGCGAAGATCGTCGCTTCGCCGAGCTTGCCCATGACCAGCGGGCGGATGCCGAGCGGATCGCGGCAGGCAATCAGGCCCTCCTTGGTGAGCACGACGAGCGAATAAGCGCCCTCGACCAGCTTCAACGCGTCGGTCAGCCGGTCGAGCAGGTTGGCCTGAGCCGAAGTCGCGACCAGGTGAATGATCACCTCCGTGTCGCTGGTCGATTGGAAGATGGAGCCGCGCCGGTTCAGCGTCCGCCTCAGCTTCATCGCGTTGGAGATGTTGCCGTTGTGAGCGACCGCGAAACCGCCCTCGGCGAGCTCGGCGAAGAGCGGCTGGACGTTGCGCATGCCGGATTCGCCAGTCGTGGAATAACGGACGTGGCCAATGGCGGAGCGGCCCGCGAGCCTGCGGATGATCTCGTCCCGGTCGAAATTGCCGGCGACATGGCCCATCGCCTTATGCGCGTGGAAGTGCTGGCCGTCGAAGCTGACGACGCCCGCGGCTTCCTGGCCGCGGTGCTGCAGCGCGTGCAGGCCTAGCGCGACGAAGCTCGCCGCATTGTCGGCACCCCAGATGCCGAAGATGCCGCACTCCTCGCGCAGCTTGTCATCATCGAACGGATTGGTCGTCAGCATGTCCCCGGGCCCAGGCTGGCAATGAAAGCGTCATATAGAGAGAGCGGGCGCATTTGTCGCCCCCAGCCTGAATAAGACGTGAAATCTTAACGGCTTAGCAGGCCTTAGCCCTTGTAAAGATTGGGATAAGCACGCTTGAGAGCCGCGACCTTCGGACGGTCGTTGATGACGATATAGGGGTTAAGCGGGTGCTTCCGGGCATAATCCTGGTGGTAGGCCTCGGCCGGATAAAAGCCGCCGTGCTCAATGCGCGTCGCGATCGGGGCCTTGTACACATGCGCGGCGCTGAGCCTGGCGATGAACGCCTTCGCCTGCGCTTCCTGCGCTTCATTCTGCGGGAAGACGGCGGAACGGTAGCTCGGTCCCACGTCGGGTCCCTGGCGGTTCACCTGGGTCGGGTCGTGCGCCACTGCGAAGAAGACCTGAAGCAGCCGGGCAAAGCTGACCTGCGCGGGGTCGTAGGTGATCTTCACCGCCTCCGCATGACCGGAGTCAGCGGCTTCGTAATGCGCATTCTTCGCATCGCCGCCGGCATAGCCGGAGACCACGTCGGTGACGCCCTTCACATGCTCGAAGACCGATTCCATGCCCCAGAAACAGCCGCCGGCGAGCACCGCCGTTTCGGCCTTCGCCGGGGCAGCCGAGGCGGGAGCAGCGGCAAGGACGAGAGCGAACGCCAATGCTTTCATGAACGAGTCTCCTTCGTTGCCTTATACGTGCTGCGACCAGCCGTGGATGCACCTGTCTGCTGGACGGCCAATGTGTTGCAGCATAGGACGCAACTGACACGGAGGTAAGCTCAGAATGCCGACCTATACCGCGCCGGTGCGCGAGACGCTCTTCGTCCTCAACGACGTCCTCGACATCTCCCGCTATTCGAACCTGCCCGGGTTTGCGAACGCCACTCCGGACCTCATTGAGGCGATCCTGGACGAGGCTGGCCGCTTCGCCTCCGAGGTGCTCGCGCCGCTCAACCGCATTGGCGACGAGCATGGCTGCAAGCGCGCGGACGACGGCTCGGTCACGACTCCGCCGGGGTTCAAGGAGGCCTATCAGCAGTTCGTCGAGGCCGGCTGGCCGACTCTAACGGCGCCGGAGGAATATGGCGGCCAGGGCCTTCCGCAGGTCGTCGGCACCGCGGTCACCGAGTACATCCTCTCGGCTAACCACAGCTTCGAAATGTACCAGGGCCTCACTGCCGGAGCGATCGCCTCGCTCCTCATCAAGGGCAGCGATGAGCTCAAGCAGACCTATGTCCCGAAGATGGTGACCGGCCGGTGGACCGGCACGATGAACCTCACCGAACCGCACTGCGGCACCGACCTCGGGCTCCTGAAGACCCGGGCCGATCCGAATCCAGACGGCAGCTATTCGATCACCGGGACCAAGATCTTCATTTCGTCCGGCGAGCACGACCTCAGCGACAACATCATCCACCTGGTCCTCGCCAAGATCGCGGGCGCTCCGGACAATGTGAAGGGCATCTCCCTTTTCGTCGTCCCGAAGTTCCTGGTGAACGACGATGGGTCCATCGGCGAGCGCAACAAGCTGAGCTGCGGCGCGCTCGAGAAGAAGATGGGCATCCACGGCAACGCGACCTGCGTCATGAACTACGACGGCGCGAAGGGCTGGCTCGTCGGCGAGCCGGAGAAGGGGCTCGCCGCCATGTTCATCATGATGAACGCCGCGCGTTTGGGCGTCGGCCTCCAAGGGCTCGCGCAGGGCGAGGTCGCCTACCAGAACGCCGCGGCCTACGCGAAAGAGCGTCGTCAGGGCCGCGCGTTGCGGGAGGACGAACGGGAGGCTGGTGCGAAGGCCGATATCCTTCTCGTCCATCCCGACGTCCGGCGCATGCTGATGGAGGCTCGCGCTTACAACCAGGCCGGCCGCGCGCTGGTCCTCTGGGGAGCGCTCCAGGTCGACCTGATGCGCCGCTCGCCCGATGAAGCGGAGCGGCAGCAGGCGGACGACCTGCTCGGGCTCATCACTCCGGTGATCAAGGGCTATCTGACCGACAAGGGCTTCGAAGCGGCCGTGCAGGCGCAGCAGGTCTTCGGCGGCCACGGCTACATCCGCGAGCACGGGATGGAGCAGTTCGTCCGCGACGCGCGCATCACCCAGATCTACGAAGGAACCAACGGTATCCAGGCCATGGACCTCGTCGGGCGCAAGCTGCCCCGCGAAGGCGGGCGGGCGGTGCGAGCCTTCCTCCAGCTGGTCGGAAGCGACATCGCGGAAGCCAAGGCGGCAGGTGACCCGGCCGGTGTCGCCGCGGCGCTCGATCCAGCGCTCGCCGATCTCAGCCAGGCGACGATGTGGCTTGCTCAGCACGGCATGGCCGATCCGAATAACGCCGGGGCCGGCGCCTACGCCTATATGGACCTGATGGGCCTCGTCAGCCTCGGCTGGATGTGGCTCAAGATGGCCTCGGCGTCGCAGCGCGCGCTGGACCAGGGCGGCGACCAGGCTTTCCATCAAGCGAAGCTGGCGACCGCCCGGTTCTTCGCCGAGCGTGAGCTTCCCGGCTCGATCGCGCTTCGGCGGAAGGTCGAGGCAGGCGCGGAAACTCTCATGAAAATTCCTGCGGAGGCTTTCTAGCGCAGTCCCCGACGCTCAGCCGCTTGTGTCCCGCAGCGGGACGGTGCCGGTCAAATGGATAGGCGAAAGGCAGTGAATCGTTGGATGCTGAGCCACCGGCTCATTAATCCCCTTATGGGCCGGCGGCGGTAGGGGACCGCGCCTTAAATCCCTGCGTAACGGAAGGCCCGCACCGGCACGCGTCGCGGGCCTTCTTTGTTGGGCGACCACCTGACGCCACAGGGTCGCGCATTTTCGGCGCTGCTAATCAACAGCTTACCCAGGTGAGTCGGTGTCCGGCCGATTCGATGTTATGTGGATAAGTGTCGGACCGGCGACTCGGGCTGTCGCGTTGCCGTTCGGTCCAGCTGCCATCGGGGGGTGGCCTGTATGGAAACGGATCTAATTTACTACCGCCGCAGGGCGGCCGAAGAGAGTGCAGCCGCAGCCGCGGCCGAGCACGTCAAAGTGAAGCAGGTCCATCTTGAGCTCGCGCGCCGCTATGCCGAGCGCATAACGGCGCTCGAGGCCGAGCCTGCCCGAGCAACGCTGCATTTGGTCACTGCGGCCTAAGCACCGATTTGGTGCGGCCTTTTCGCAACAGGCCCGCGCAATCTCCTGCGCAGACGAAACTGGCCTTGCCAAATCGAGTTTGACCCCGTTCGATACGACCCAGTTCGTAGACCCAGTTCCATAGAGGGGGCTTTTGAATATGCGGAAATTTGCACTTGTAGTGGCGCTCGCATCGACTGCGATCGCTTCGCCGGCGTTGGCGCGCGACGGATCCGCCTATATGGGGATCGACGCGGGCGTGATGCGGCCGCAGTCGCTGACGCTCGATTTCGCTACTACGACGACAACGATCAGGAACGCCGAAGAGCTCAAGCACAAGTGGGGCTGGGACGCCGATCTCGTCGGCGGTTACGACTTCGGCATGTTCCGCGTTGAACTGGAAGCTGGCTACAAGCGCGCCGGCGTCAAGCAGGCGATCCTCAACGCAGACGCGGCGCGGGTCTTCGGCTTGCCCTTCGGACTGCTCCCCGCCGACGGACGAACCACCGTGGGTTCGGGCATGCTCAACGCCCTTCTCGATTTCGGTGGGAATGGCGATTGGGGCGGCTCAGTCGGCGGCGGCGTCGGACTTGCGCGAGTCAAGGAGCGTGCGGGCCTCACCGGCGGCGCATTCAATTTCCGCGACACCGATCGTGCCATGGCGTGGCAGGGGCTGGCCGAGCTTCGAGCGCCGATCAGCGACAATCTCGAGGTTGGCCTCAAGTACCGCTATTTCCAAACGGGCAACCTGAACTTTGGTCCCTTCTGCGTGACCACCTGCCAGCCGACCTTCTCGCTGCATCATGGCAAGTTCAAGTCGAACAGCCTGCTCGCGAGCCTCGTCTACAATTTCTACACACCGCCGCCGCCGCCGCCTCCGCCGCCTCCGCCGCCTCCGCCGCCGCCTCCTCCGGCGACGCAGACCTGCCCGGATGGCTCGGTGATCCTGGCGACGGACACCTGCCCGGCTCCGCCCCCGCCGCCTCCGCCGCCGCCGCCGGCGCCAGAGCGCGGCTAAGCGCCGCTACGGCAAGAGAACGGCCGGCCCGGGTACCGATCCCGGGCCGGCTTTTTCTTTGCCTGCATTGAGGCGCGCCCGCCGCGTTAAACAGGGGTTCACCCTGGCGCGGCGAGCCGACTGCTGAAAGCGACGAACGTATTGCCACGGCTCAACTGCCGAACGTTTTATCCGGCGAAGGCTCCAACCAGTCTGGAAGGAGGCATTGAGCCATGACCATGATGAAGAAAATCCTAGGCCTGGGCGCCGGCCTGGCGGCCATTTCGGCGGCGGCCCCCGCCACCGCGCAATATTACGGGTACAACCCGTATGCTTACTCCAATCCGTACGGCTACAGTAGCTACGGCTACAACGGTTACGGCTATGCAATGAACACCAGCGTCGCCGTGAACCAGTGCAGCGCCGCGGTTCAGAACCGGCTCTATAACCGGGTCAGTCTCGGCAGCATCCTAGGTTCGCTAGTCGGCATTCCGACCACGACCACCGGGCGCGTTGTCTCGGTGACCCAGGTGGCTCCGCGCACTGACGGTTCCGTCCGTGTCCGCGGCATCGCCGACAGCGGCCGCTTTGCCTACAACAGCTACGGTCCGTACGGCGTCGGTGCTTATGGCGCGCTCGGCTACGGCTATGCGAACCAGGGCGACCTATCGTTCCGTTGCGACGTTGCACCGAACGGCGCGGTCTATAACGTGAGGATCAACCGCCGCTATTAACACGGACGACTGATCGAGCTGGAAGCGCCGGGTGACCCCCGGCGCTTCTTTTGTAAGCGAAATGCGTCACTTGAGGTTCAGGCGAAGTCCGGAATAAACCAGACGCGAAGATGCGCGTTACTGCCGCCAAGTGCGGTCGGCGCACTTGGGAGACGAATGGATAATATGGCGAAAGTTTCACGCAGCGCGCTCGCGCTGAACAGGGCCGGGCGACTTGCGCTCGGGGCATGCGCGCTTGCGCTGGTGGCCGCTCCGCTCGCGACGGGCACAGCCTCCGCTCGAGGAGCTTCCCGGACTGCAGCGACGCAGGCCGATGACATCAGCGCATTCTATCGCGCACGCGGCGGCGCGCCTCTGTGGCTGTCGCCGAGGTCAGGCGCTGCCGCACAGGAACTCGTGCAGCTCCTCGCAACGGCACAGGCCGACAACCTTAATCCACGCCGCTACAATGCTCGCGGCCTCCAGCGCGCGCTCGATGCGGCCCGTACCGGCAATCCCGCCGCCATCCAGCAAGCCGAGTTCGCGCTGAGCCAGGCGTTCGTGACCTATGTCGATGACGTGAAGCACGATCCCGGCATGGGCATCATCTATGTCGACCCCGAGCTGAAGCCGACTCCGCCCACCGCGCAATTCCTGCTGAGCCAGGCGGCCTCCGCGCCATCGCTTTCCGATTATGTCCAGAACATCGGCTGGATGAACCCGATTTACGGGAAGCTGCGCCAGGCGCTCGCCAGCCGCCTGTATCGCTCGGACGTCGAGCGGCGCTTGCTCACGATCAACCTGGAGCGGGCCCGTGCCCTTCCGTCGGGCGGCCAGCGCTATGTGATCATCAACGCGCCCGCGGCCAGGCTGTACATGTACGAGAACGGGCAGGTGGTCGACTCGATGCGTGTCGTCGCCGGCAGGCCCGACCCGATCGCGCAGACGCCGATGATGAATGCCTTCATCCGCTACGTCGCGCTCAATCCCTATTGGAACTCGCCGGCCGACATCACTGCGAAGAAGCTTGCGCCGACGATCCTCAAGGAGGGGCGCGCCTATTTCAAGAACAGGGGCTACGAGCTCTTGTCCGACTGGTCCGACCACCCGCGGGTGATCGATCCAATGTCGATCGACTGGCATGCGGTTGCAGCGGGTCGAGTGCAGGCTCGGCTGCGGCAGAAGCCAGGCCCGGCCAATTCGATGGGCAAGATGAAATTCATGTTCCCCAACTCCCAGGGAATCTGGCTCCACGACACTCCGGAGAAGGAGAAGATCGAGGACGCGGCGCGCCTGCAGAGCAACGGCTGCGTCCGCCTCGAAGCCGCATCGCGCCTTGCACGCTGGCTGTTCAACGGCCACCCGCCGAGCCCGCAGGGGGCGAAGCCGGAGCAGAAGGTCAACCTGCCGCAGCCGGTTCCGCTTTACATCACCTATCTGACGGCGGTGCCGAGCGGGACGTCGATCGTCTATTTCGACGATTTCTACGGCAAGGACCGGCAGGCTCTGAGGATTGCAAGCCCCGATCAGGGCCCGAGTCTCTTCTCACGGCTCTTCGGGTAGGAAGTCCGCGACCGACAGGTAGCGCTCGCCGGTATCGTAGTTGAAGCCGAGCACTCGCGGCTGGTCCCCAAGCTCGGACAGCTTCTGTCCGATGGCCGCGAGCGTTGCTCCAGACGAAATGCCGACCAGCATGCCCTCCTCGCGAGCGGCGCGCCGCGCCATCTCCTTGGCGTCCTCCGGAGCGACCTGGATGACCCCGTCGAGCAGGCTCGTGTCCATGATCGCTGGAATGAACCCGGCACCGATGCCCTGGATCGGGTGCGGCCCCGGTTCGCCTCCGGAAAGCACGGGCGACAGCGTGGGCTCCACGGCGAAGACCTTGAGCCCGGGCCATTCGCTCTTCAGCACTTCCGCGCAGGCCGTGATGTGGCCGCCGGTGCCCACTCCGGTGACGATCGCCTGCGGTGGATTGTCGGCGAAGTCGCGCAGGATCTCCTGAGCCGTCGTGCGCCGGTGGACCTCGAGGTTCGCGGGATTCTCGAATTGCTGGGGCATCCACGCCCCCTCCGTCGAGGCGACGATCTCCTGCGCCCGGGCGATCGAGCCCTTCATGCCTTTCTCGCGCGGGGTGAGCTCGAACTCGGCGCCGTAGGCGAGCATCAGCCGCCGTCGCTCGACGCTCATGCTGTCGGGCATCACCAGGATCAGCCGATAGCCCTTCACCGCAGCCACCATGGCGAGCCCGATGCCGGTATTGCCGCTGGTCGGCTCGACGATCACTCCGCCGGGCCTGAGCTTGCCGCTTCGCTCGGCGTCGTCGACCATCGAAAGCGCGATGCGGTCCTTGATGGAGCCGCCGGGATTCGCGCGCTCCTGCTTGATCCAGACTTCCGCCCGGTCCCCGAAGAGGCGATTCAGCCGGACATGCGGAGTGTTGCCGATGGTTTCGAGGATATTGGCCGCTTTCATCCCATGCTCTCCGTTGCTGCTTGAGGGGATATGTCGAAGTCTCTCGCCCGGCGGAGCTCGGGGAAGAGCCAGGCCCATGTGATCACCACGGCGATCGCTCCGACTCCGCCGGCCACGACCGCGGCGATCGGGCCGATGAGCGCGCCGAGGAAACCGCTCTCCGCTTCTCCGAGTTCGTTGGAGGCCGAGATGAAGAGCGACGAAACCGAGCCCACTCGCCCGCGCATTTCGTCGGGCGTGGAGAGCTGGATCAGCGACTGCCGCACATAAACGGACAGCATGTCCGCCGCGCCCAGCAGCGCGAGGCAAAAGAGCGACAGCGGCATCAAGCGGGAAAGTCCGAAGACAACGGTCGAAGCGCCGAACACTCCGACGGCGA
>DASVXR010000255.1:0-2239 GCA_036392595.1 Sphingomicrobium sp. | reverse complement strand
AACGCCTTTCGCGGAGACGCCGACCAGGCGCATCGGATCATCGCCAAATATCATTCGACCTATGTGCTGACCTGCCCCGACAGCTCGACGACGACCATCTTCATGTCGGAGGTGCCCAAGGGCTTCTACGGCCAGCTCCAGCACGGCCAGGTGCCCAATTGGCTCAAGCCGGTGCCGCTGCCAAAGGACTCGCCGTTCAGGATGTGGAGGGTCGTCGGTTAGGTCAGTACCGACGGGAAGCTTTGCTTCAGCCCGTCGATCACGAATTGTGCGGCGAGCGCAGCCAGGATCACTCCGAGGATCCGGGTGATCGCAGCTTCGACCTTGTCGCCGATCAGCCGCATCAGCGGCCCGGCGGCGAGCAGGGTGACCATCGTGATCAGGATGACGACGGTGATCGCGGCAAGCACGACGGCGACGTGGAGCGGCGTTTCCGCGCGCGACACCCACAGCATGGCGCTGGCGATCGAGCCTGGGCCGGTGATCATCGGCATGGCCATCGGGAAGACGCTGATGTCTTCCCCTTCGGGCGTGCCTTCGATTTCCTCGGCGCGCTTTTCCCGCCGTTCCGTCCGCCGCTCGAACACCATGTCGATGGCGATGAAGAAGAGCATGATTCCGCCGGCGATGCGGAAGCTCGCGAGGCTGATTCCCAGCCAGTGAAGCAAGGGCCGGCCGAGAAGGGCAAAGAACATCAGGATCGCCCAGGCGATCAGCGAGGAGCGGATCGCCATGGCTCGGCGGTGAGCAGGGGTTGCGCCCTTGGTCAGGCTGGCGAAGATGGGAGCGCAGCCCGGCGGATCGATGATCACCAGGAAGGTGATGAGTGCCGAGCCGAACAGCTCGATCATGGCGGCGGGATGTCGTTGTAGAGCACTTGCTCGTAGCGGATGCCGTTCCACATGAAGACCCGGAACCGGCGCTCGCCGCTCTTCTCGACCTTCCAGTCCCAGCCGAGAGTCTTGTCGGCGGACTCGCCGCGGCCATTGTCCTCCGGAGTCTTGCGCGCCTGCTTGGGAGTGAGCGGCGGCGGCGGGATTACCGGCGCCCCCGGCGCGCGGCCCCGACAGACCGCGCGGTGCACCATCGCCTTGCGCGCGGCGGGGGCACGACCCCTCAGCGGGCCGCCGCCATCATAGACCCAGCGCCAGTCGCGCGCGGCGCGCTGCCAGACGGTGGTGAAATAGCCCCCCGCGCTTCCGTCGAGCTTGAACCAGGGCCCGGTGTTCACCGCGGTGCGCCCGTCGCAGGACACGAAGCTGTGCGCCGGACGCCAGGTGATCGCCTTGGGCGGGTCCTTCTTGCCCGCGAGGAAGTTCTGCGCCCAGGCCGCCTGAGGAGTGAACATCACCGCGTCGCGGTCCGCCCATTTGCGGAACGCCGTCCACTGGCCGATGCGCTGAGCGTCGCGGGCGAAGGCATATTCAGCGTCGACCGCGGTCGGGGCGGCTGCGGCGAGAAGCAGAGCGGTAATCATAGGCCCTCCGGATCTTCGAGGCCCGCGCGGCGGTGCGCGGCGACCAATGTATTGCGCATCAGCATGGCGATCGTCATCGGTCCGACACCGCCGGGAACCGGGGTGATCGCGCCGGCGACTTCCGCCGCTTCGTCAAACGCGACGTCGCCCACGAGCCGGCCCTTCCCGTCGTCGGTGGGCAAGCGGTTGATGCCAACGTCGATGACCGTTGCGCCCGGCTTGATCCAGTCGCCGCGAACCATTTCGGCGCGGCCGACGGCGGCGATCACGACATCCGCCCGGCGCACGACCTCCGGCAGGTCGCGCGTCTTCGAATGAGCGATCGTCACGGTCGCGCTTTCGGCGATGAGCAGTTGCGCCATGGGCTTTCCGACGATGTTCGAGCGCCCGACGACGACCGCGTTGAAGCCCGCGATGCTGCCGAGCTCCTGCTTGAGCAGGTAGAGGCAGCCGTAAGGCGTGCAGGGGACGAGCGAGGGCAGGCCGATCGCGAGCCTCCCCGCATTCATCGGATGGAAGCCGTCGACGTCCTTGCCGGGCTCGATCGTCTCGATGACTCGCGTGGCATTGATCTGGCGGGGTAGAGGGAGCTGGACGAGGATCCCGTCGACGCGTTCGTCGGCGTTGAGGTCGGTGACCAGCTGGAGCAGCTCGTCCTCGGACGTCGTGTCGGGAAGGTTGTGCGCGAAGCTCACCATCCCCGCCTCGGCTGTCGCCCGGTTCTTGGAGCGAACATAGACGGCGCTCGCCGGGTCCTCGCCG
>DASVXR010000254.1:0-4164 GCA_036392595.1 Sphingomicrobium sp. | reverse complement strand
GCGGATGAAGGGCGAATGGGTGCTCTTCCGCCTCAACCCGCGGCCAGGCGAACGCGGCGAGCCATGGATGCTGAAGAAGGTCACCGACGACTATGCCGATCCCGATGACGGCGAAGCGCTGGTCGACAATTGCGTGACCAGCGTGACGACCGGCCGCACCATGGCCGAGATCGCGTCGGGCGAGGACGTGTGGCGGTCCAATCGCGGCGGCCAGAAGGGCGGCTGGCAGAAGCGCAAGGCGAGCAAGGCGCCGCCGCCGTTCCAGGAGCCGCAGCTCGCGATGCTCGTCGACGAGGTTCCGCCGGGCACCTCCTGGATCCACGAATATAAGTATGACGGTTACCGGCTGCTGCTCGCCGTCGGCGATGGCGTCGCCACCGCCTGGACCCGCAACGGCAAGGACTGGAGCGACAAGTTCAAGGCGCTGGTCAAGGCGGCGGCGAAGCTTCCGGCCGGCTGCCTCATCGACGGCGAGGCGGTCGCCATCGACGACGAGGGCAAGCCCAGCTTCCAGCTGCTCCAGTCGACGCTTAAGGAGCAGCGCGGGGCGAACCTCGTCTTCTATGCCTTCGACCTGCTGGTTGACCGCGGTGAGGACATCAAGCGCCTGCCGAACATCGAGCGAAAGGAGCGGCTCGCGGCGCTTCTCAAGGGCGTCCATCCGCCCATCCTGTTCGGCGACCATGTGATCGGCCGCGGCGAGGAGCTGTTCCGCGAGGTCTGCAAGCAAGGCGGCGAGGGCATCGTCTCGAAGCGGGCCGGCGCTCCCTACAAGGGGACTCGCACACGCGACTGGCTGAAGGTCAAGTGCATCCAGCGGCAGGAATTCGTGATCGTCGGCTGGTCGGAAAGCGACAAGCGTCGCGGCTTCCGTTCACTTCTTCTCGCGGTGAGGGACGGGCGCAGGCTAACCTATGCGGGCAAGGTCGGCACCGGTTTCAACGCGAAGCTGATCGAGGACTTGATGGAGCGGATGGAGCCGCTCGCGACCGAGAAAGCCCCCGTGGAGGTTCCTCGCGCCGATCGCAAGGGAGCCCACTGGATAGAGCCGAAGCTGGTCGCGGAGATCGCCTTCAGCGAGTTCACGGATGACGGAATCCTGCGCCATCCGAGCTTCATCGCCCTGCGCGAGGACAAGCCGGCGAGCGAGGTCGTCCGAGAAATGCCAAAGCACCTGACGAAATCAGAGAAGAAAAAGAAAGAGCGGGCGACCGCCGCGAGCTTCGGCATCGAGATCAGCAACCCCGACCGGGTCATCTTTCCCAAGGACAATCTCACCAAGGGTGACCTCGCTGATTATTACGCGCAGATCGAGCCGCTGATCATGGTCGATGCGGCCAAGCGCCCGATGACCCTGATCCGCTATCCCCAGGGCACCGGCGAGAAGGGCTTCTTCCAGAAGCACGACAAGGGCACGTTCGGCCCGCACGTGAAGCAGATCCCGATCGAGGAGAGCGACGGGTCGGTCGAAGACTATCTCTATTTCGACGACATCCGGGGCCTGCTCGCCTGCGTCCAGATGGGGACGATCGAGTTCCACGGCTGGGGGAGCAAGGTCGAGAAGGTCGAATATCCCGACCGGCTGGTGTTCGACCTCGATCCCGACGTGGGCCTGGAATTCACACGAGTTAAGGAGGCGGCCGTGACCCTTCGCGAGCTGCTGCAGGGCCTCGGGCTCAAGAGCTGGCCGCTGTTGTCGGGAGGGAAGGGCATTCACGTCGTCGTCCCGCTCGACGCCTCGAAGGACTGGGAGACGGTCAAGGATTTCGCCGAGCGCTTCAGCCGCGCGATCTCTGAAGCGGAGCCGCAGATGTTCACGGCCAACATCCGCAAGGTGCAGCGCAAGGGCCGAATCTTCCTCGACTGGCTCAGGAACCAGCGCGGAGCGACGGCGGTCATGCCTTATTCCGTCCGCGGTCGCGAAGGAGCGCCCGTGGCCGCGCCGGTCGCGTGGGACGAGCTGGACCGCTACGAGAGCGGCGGCCACTTCCGCATCCGCGACGCGGACGAGCTTCTCCAGCGGGCGGGTTCGAAGCTGCTTGCAGGCTGGGGCAAAGCCAAGCAAGCACTGCCGGATGCGTAAGACCAGTAAAGCCGCGTTCCTCCCGTTCCTCCTCCTCCTCACCGCCGCCTCCCCGCCGGAGCTCGCGCGCTCGAAGGCCGAGGCGGGACAAGTCACCATCACCCGCGACGACTGGGGAATCGCGCACGTCCACGGGAAGACCGACGCCGACGCCGTCTTCGGAATGATCTACGCCCAGGCCGAGGACGACTTTCCACGCATCGAGGCCAATTACCTCACCAACCTCGGTCGCACCGCGGAAGCGGAGGGCGAGAAGGCGATCTGGCAGGATTTGCGCGCGCGGCTCTACGTCAGCGAGCCCGAGCTCAAGGCCGATTACGCGAAGAGCCCGGCGCCGATGCAGAAGCTGATGGACGCCTGGGCGGCCGGCCTGAATTACTTCCTCGCGACCCATCCGCAGGTGCACCCGCGCGTGCTGAAGCGCTTCGAGCCGTGGATGGCGATGGGCTTCACCGAGGGGAGCATCGGCGGCGACATCGAGCGCATCGATCTGGGCGCGCTCGAATCCTTCTACGGCGGCAAGCAGGTCGCCGACGCCCCGGGGGAACGGCTGGAGCGGCAGGGATCCAACGGAATTGCCATCGCGCCGGCCCTGACGCGGGACGGCCACGCGCTGCTGCTGATCAACCCGCACACCAGCTGGTACTTCCGGTCCGAGCTGCAGATGAGCAGCGACGAGGGGCTGGATGCCTACGGCGCGGCGACGTGGGGCCAGTTCTTCATCTACCAGGGGTTCAACCAGCACGTCGGCTGGATGCACACGTCGAGCGGCATCGACAATGTCGACGAGTTCGCCGAGACCATCGAGCGGCGCGGGAAGGGCCGCTGCTACCGCTACGGCAGCGCCTGCAACCCGATCGGAACGCGGCCTGTCACGATCCGCTACCGGACGAGTGACGGGCGGCTCGCCTCGCGAAGCTTCACGACCTACTTCACGCATCACGGGCCGATCATTCGCGCGGAGAACGACCGCTGGATCGCGTTCGCGATGATGAACCGTCCGGTCCAGGCGCTGGAGCAGAGCTACTATCGGACCAAGGCGAAGGATTTCGAATCCTTCATGCGCGTTGCTCAGTTGAAAGCGAATAGTTCGAACGACACAATATTTGCCGACGGCAAGGGTGAGATCGCTTATCTCCACCCGCAGTTCGTCCCGCGCCGCGACGACCGTTTCGACTATACGAAGCCAGTGCACGGATCGGACCCGAGCACCGACTGGGGCTCGCTTCATTCGCTGGCGGAGCTTCCCAATGTCGTGAGCCCGCCCAACGGCTGGGTGCAGAACACTAATGCCTGGCCGTATCGAGCGGCGGGCGAGTTCAGCGCGAAGCAGGAGCGCTACCCGAAGTACATGGACACGGATGGCGAGAATTTCCGCGGGCTTCACGCGCAGCAGCTCCTCACCGGCAGCCGCGGCTGGACTCTCGAGCGGCTGCAGGCGGCGGCGTACGACAGTTACCAGCCGGGCTTCGCAGCGCTGATCCCGTCGCTCCTGCGGGCCTATGACAGCCTGCCCAAGCGCGACGCGCAGCGCGCGCGTCTCGCGGAGCCGATCGCCGTACTGCGCGGCTGGAACTATCGCTGGGGCGCGGACTCCGTCGCCCAGTCGCTGGCACTCGTCTGGGGCGAGAAGCTCCGGAAGGCGCTCAACGCACCCAAGAGCGAGCCCAGCAACAAGGTGATGATGCGTCTCGACCGGGATACTAGCCCGGCGCTGAAGCTCCAGATGCTGGACGAGACGATTGGCTATCTGCAGCGCGATTTCGGCCGCTGGCAAGTTCCGTGGGGCGAGATCAACCGCTTCCAGCGCATCTCGCCGGTCATCCATCCGGCCTACAGCGATTCAGCGGCGAGCATCCCCGTGCCGTTCGCCGAAGGCCGCTACGGTTCGCTCGCGTCGATCCGCTCCGAGCCGAAGCCCGGCACCAGGCGCTGGTACGGCGATTACGGCAACAGCTTCGTCGCGGTCGTCGAGTTCGGGAAGCGCGTTCGCGCCCATGCGGTGACGGCCGGTGGCGAAAGCGGCAATCCCGCCTCGCGGCACTTCAACGACGAAGCTGCGCGCTACGCGTCAGGCGCCC
>DASVXR010000253.1:0-8353 GCA_036392595.1 Sphingomicrobium sp. | reverse complement strand
GACCGGCTTCAGCTGCAGGCGACCATCCGCGCGCGCCTGTTCTATGAGGTGCAGCAGGCGCTCACTGCGGACGATCACTACGTTCGTGCCGCGCCCGTCGGAGGAGTAAGGCTCGACCCACGCATCGCCGAACGCGATGTCGGCCGTCTCGGCGACGACATCGTCGCACCAGTCGCAAGCGGAATTCTGGAAGAAGCCGGCGCCCCAGTCGCCGTCCGCCAGGTGCCACCAGTCGCCGGCCGCATTGGCGCCATCCTCCAGCTCGAGCCGCGCGCGGTACCAATTGGCCGGCCGACTCTCGTCCTTGATGCGATAGTCGAGCGCCTGCACTCGCGAGAGCTCGGTCCCGAGCTGCCACGCGAAGCTTTCGATCATCGCCGCGCTCTTCATGTGCCCGCAGAAGAGCCCGAGCGTGTGGGTGACTCGGTCTCGGATCAGCGGGTCGACCCGTCGAAGGAGGTGCACGGCCTTGATGAAGCAGGGGACCCCGACGATCGCATAGCGCCCCGAAGTTGCGCGGATTTCGGCCAGCACTCGCGAGAGCTCGACCGGATAATAGCGCGACTTGGCGCCGCTCATCAGCTCATCGAGCGACCGGGACACGCGATAGTCGAAGAAGCGGCCCGTGGCGCGCGGGTCCGCCGGCGCGACATGCGCGACCGCATGAACGGCGCCCGTGCGCAGCAGCTCGGCCGCCACCCAGCTGGTGAGGCCGCCCGAGCTTCCATTCGGGCGAAAGGGATTTTCGATGGCATGGCCGACGTAAGCGGCTTCGAAGCGGCCGATTTGCGGGTCGGAAGAAGGCGCGACTACGAAGCGCTCGCCGGCGATCGCGTCTTCGTTCGGCGCTGCCGCAGAGAAGGGACACAGCTCGCCGAAATTCGGTGGCGAGGGTTCTTCCGCGAGAGGCTTCAGGAAGCCGCGGCGATCCCAGTGCATCCGCGCGCCGCACGCGCCGCAGCCGACGCACAGGCCGGACTCGACGATGTCGCGGCGGCGAATTCCTCCCCGAGACGGGGAGGTGGCAGTCCGCAGGACTGACGGAGGGGCGCTGGAGACCGGCACGCCGCCCCCTCCAGCATGCTCCGCATGGTCCCCCTCCCCGTACCGGGGAGGATCAGGCAAGGGCCGCATCGAGATATGCCTCGGAGCGGCCCCGATGCTCGCTTAGCCTCTGCTGGATGTCCGCGGGCCTTTCCAGGAGATCCGCGAGCTCGCCGTCGGTCGTCTCCTCGGTCACGAGGCGTTCTTCCACGCCGATCATGGCCGCGAGATCCGGGATCTTGATTGAACGATAGTCGCTCGGAACCGTCGCCCACGGCTTGCCGGAGAGCAGGGCGAAGACGCAGCCGTGGAAGAAGTTGGTGATCACCGCCCGCGCGCCGGCCATCGCGCGGGCGAACTCGAGCGGACCAGCGTCGATCCGCTGCTCGTCCGCCCATTCGTTCGAATAGCCGATGCTGACGAGGGAGACGTCTGAGCGGCTTGCCCAGCGGCGGACCATGCGCCTGAGCCAGCCGGGGAAGCCGTGGCCGTAGACGAGCGCATAATCGCCTCGCGAGCGTTCCAAGTCCGGAGGGAAGAGCAGGCAGGGGTCGAGCGCCAGCTCGGGCTCGCGGCCGGTTCCACTGTGGACGACGTGCCAGCTGTTCTCGTCGCGGACGGAGATCGCCGCAAAGCGGTCGAGCTTGGCCGCCCACCCGCCGTCGATTCCGTCCCATGCGCTGTGATTGCCGAAGCTCGCGGCATAGGAAATCAGACGGTCGGCCTTGAGACCCTCGCCGAAGAAGATCGGCCTGCTGCCGTACCAGGGATGACGGAAGTTCCACACCTCGTCGCTGCCGACGACGATCGCGTCATAGGAACCCGCGTCCTGCGGCCGGTGGAGCGAGAAGCGTCGCGACTGCGGCAGCCTGGCGATCTCGTCGACGAAACGGCGCACCTTCGCCCCGTAATGGCGCAGCTCCCGTCGCGGGGTTCGTTCGGGAAGCTTCGGCTGGAGCGCGCACTTGCCCTCCGCCCGGCGGACGCACTGGCAGTCGTGGTCGAGCAGCTCGGCATCGAATCCTCGCTTGCGCAGGCCCCCGACGAGGCAACGCGCCTGCCAATAGGAACCGTAGTTGATGCACTTGTGAAACGTGAGGACGCCGACCTTCCCGAGCATGATCCGACAATGGGAGGCCGCGACCGGAGTTCCTGAGCCTGATGCAGGTTAGCGGCTCGCCCACTCCTTCGTCTTGTCCATGATATTGAGCTCGCGAAGCAGCGCGTCCACGCTTCGCGTTAGCTCGGGAAGGAAGCTGATCTGGTGCCGCGCTCCGCGATAGCTCTCGGCCATCAGGATGGCGTCGAGGAGGATGGGCACGACGAGGCTCTCCGGATCGTCGAGCTCGGCGAGCCCGCGCAGCCGCTCGAGCGCCTTGCGCCGCGCTGCCTCGGGATTCCCAAGTGCCTCCGTTCGGCCGATGAACCAGGTCATGCGCTCACTCCAACGTGAAAGCGCCAGCATATCCGAGCGCGGCCGCCGCGGTAGTTCGGCCGGGCGCTTCGGACGGGCGCTTCGGCGCAGCGGAAGTCACGAAAAAATTGTTGGTAAATCCGGTGGAAACCGCGCCCGTTTAACTTGATGTAAACTGATGCAGATTAGGTTGGGTGCTGGACGTGGAACCGATGTGGGCGGGCTGGACACCAGGCCTTCATCGACAAGAGAAGCTGGGCGCCTTTAGCGCAAAAGCTCAGCTCGTCTGCTGCCGTGGTTTTGGTGGAGACAAATGATGCGTGCGAATTTGAAGATGAAGGCAGGGGGATATGCCGACCGCGAGACCAGGATCGCGGTTCGCTACCCCGCCGTGGTGATCGAGATGGACGGGTGCGAGCTGCCGGTCGAGATAACCGACGTATCCCGCGAGGGCTTCGGACTGGTTTCCAACTGCAAGCTCGATCCCGGGCAGGAAATCTGGCTGTCCGTCTCGAATTCGAGTCTCGCTCCCCTGCGCGCGATCATTCAATGGACGCGCGGCAATGAGGCGGGCGGCGTATTTCTGGATCCGGTCGCGCTCTAGCGGCCGACTTAGGGCGAAGGAAAAAAGGGGATGCAGCGGCTACCGGGCTGGATAGCGAGATCCGACCGTGAAGAGGTCCGGCTGACCGGCACGGCGATCCTCGCCGACGGCCGCCAGATTCCGGTCGAGATCACCAATCTTTCGTCGGACGGCTGCCAGCTCATGGCGGAAGAAACGATCGCCATCGGAGAGCGGATTCAGCTGACCGCTCCGCCACTCGAGGAGGTGGCGGGCACCATACGCTGGTCGCTGCTCGGCAGCGCCGGCGTCCGGTTCATGGGCATCGCTGCATGAACGTCAGCCAAGCGGCGGCAATGTCGCCGGCCGAAAGGCGGCGGGAGCGGCGGTCCAACTACCGGCTCAACAAGCTCGCCTACGCCATTCTCGAAGACGGTTCCTACGCCGACATCCGGCTCCTCGAACTGACTTACGAAGGGTGCAGCATCGCCTGCGATGTCGCGCTCAAGGCCGGCGACAAGCTGAAGCTTTCCGTGCACGGCCGCGGCGTGATCGAGGCTGAGGTGCGGCGTTACTCCAAGGGCGTGGCCGGACTGATGTTCACTCCCGAGGTAGAGGAGAAACGGCCCTGGCCCAGGCGCGGCACTCGAGTGAGGGTGTCCGCCGCCGTTTCGCTAAGGCGTACGGGCAAGATTGCCTATCACGTGACGGTGTTCGACGTCTCCTCCTTCGGCTGCAAGGTCGAGTTCGTCGACAAGCCGGTCATGGACGAGCATGTCTGGCTCCGCTTTCCGGGCCTCGAGCCCGTCGAAGGCCAGGTCTGCTGGATCGAGCCGCCCCATGCCGGGATTTCCTTCGTGAACGTCATTCACCCGGCGGTATTCGACCTGCTGTTGATGAGGCTTCGTCCGCGCTTCCGTTAGGGCGAGAATTTCCGCCCCTTGTCCGCCCTGAATCCGGCCGCTATCAGGCCCGCCAATCGCACCGGACCTTGATCCGGCGCGGTGTCGCTTAGGACCAGCCGGTCCGCCACAAGCAAGCGTCAAAAAGGGTGAGAATGGCCACGCAGGCACGGTCCGCTGAGGGTTCCCATATCACAGGCGAAGAAGGCGGAGTGCGCCGGCGCGACTTCCTGAACGTCGCGGCGGTCAGCTTCGCGGGCGTCGGAAGCGTCGTCGCGCTGATGCCGCTCTTCGTGCAGATGGCGCCTTCCAAGGACGTGCTCGCGCTCGCCACGACCGAGGTCGACATCTCCAAGATCCAGCCGGGGCAGGGGATCAAGACCAGCTGGCGCAAGCAGCCGGTGTTCGTCCGCAACCTGACGCCGAAGGAGATAGCGGAGGCCAACGCAGTCCCGCTCTCCGCGCTTCGAGATCCGCAATCGCTCGGCGAGCGCACCAAGCCCGGCCACTCCAACTGGCTGATCACCCTGGGCGTCTGCACGCACCTCGGCTGCGTTCCGCTCGGCATTGGCGAAGGTGAGAACAAGGGACCGTACGGCGGCTATTTCTGCCCGTGCCACGGGTCGATGTACGACACCGCCGGCCGTATCCGCCAGGGACCGGCCCCGCTCAACCTGCAGGTGCCGGACTACAAGTTCACTTCGCCGACGACGGTCGAGATCGGGGCTAAAGAGAAATGAGTTTTTCCTGGGCCAAGCCTTACGAACCAAAGAGCGCGTTCATGCGCTGGCTCGACCAGCGGCTCCCGCTTCCGCGGATGGTCTATGGCGCGGTGGGCGGCGGCTATCCGGTTCCGCGCAACCTCAACTACTGGTGGAACTTCGGCTTCCTCGCCGGGATCTTCCTCACCATCCAGATTCTCACCGGAATCGTCCTCGCGATGCATTATGCAGCGACGACCGACGGGGCGTTCACCAGCGTCAACCAGCTCATCATGCGCGACGTCAACGCGGGCTGGCTGCTGCGCTACGCCCACATGAACGGCGCGAGCTTCTTCTTCATCGTCATCTACATCCACATCTTCCGCGGGCTTTATTATGGCTCGTACAAGGCGCCGCGCGAGCTGGTGTGGATGCTCGGAATGGTCATCTACCTTTTGATGATGGCCACGGCCTTCATGGGCTACGTCCTTCCCTGGGGGCAGATGAGCTATTGGGGAGCGCAGGTCATCACCGGCTTCTTCTCCGCCTTCCCGCTGATCGGTGAGCCGCTGCGCGTGTGGCTGCTCGGCGGCTATGCGCCTGACCAGGCGGCGCTGACGCGCTTCTTCTCGCTTCACTATCTGCTGCCGTTCGTGATCGCCGGGGTGGTGATCCTCCACATCTGGGCGCTGCACATTCCGGGATCAGGCAACCCGACGGGAGTGGACGTGAAGGACGAGCGCGACACGCTGCCCTTCCATCCCTTCTACACGGCGAAGGACGGCTGGTCGTCGCTGGCCTTCATCCTGCTCTACGTGCTGGTGACCTATTTCGCGCCCAACTACCTGGGGCACCCGGACAATTACATTCCGGCCAATCCGCTGGCGACGCCGGCGCACATCGTGCCCGAATGGTATTTCTGGCCCTTCTACGCGATCCTTCGTTCCTTCACGGTCGACTTCATCCTGCCGGCGAAGCTGTGGGGCGTGCTGGCGATGTTCATGTCGATCCTGCTGATGTTCTTCCTGCCATGGATCGATCGCTCGCCGGTTCGTTCGGGAAGCTACCGGCCGGTGTTCAAGCGGTTCTTCTGGCTGCTCGTCGTCGACGTGGTGATCCTCGGCTATGTCGGCGGAGCTCCGATCAGTCCGTGGCGGACCGCGCTCGGCCAGGCGGCGGCGGCTTATTACTTCCTCCACTTCCTCGTGATCCTGCCTTTGGTCTCGGCCTTCGAAACGCCGCTTCCACTGCCGAAGTCGATCACCGATTCCGTGCTTCATGGAGAGGAAGCGGAGGCCGCTCCGGCGGGGCAGAAAGGGCCGCGCCGCGGCTCAGTGGCAACCGCCGGCTAAAGGGGCAGCAGGCACATGCGTTTCATTCTGGGGTTCATTGGCTCGGTCTTCGCGGTCATCCTGCTGATCTCCTTCTTCAGCAACCTCGCGACCTATTTCCAGAGCCCGCCGGCGCCGCTTGCAGCCGAGGAGTTTCACCGGGAGCCGAAGCCTCTCGCGCTCTCGTCGGACGGCCCTTTCGGCAAGTTCGACAAGCGCCAGCTGCAGCGCGGCTTCCAGGTCTATTCGGAAGTCTGCTCGGCCTGCCACAGCCTGAAGCTGGTCGCCTTCCGTGACCTCAAGGGCCTCGGCTACACCGACGCCGAGATCAAGAAGATCGCCTCGGACTGGAAGACGCAGGTCCCGTCGACCAATCCCGACACCGGTGAACCCTCGACGCGCAAGGCGTTGCCGTCCGACAATTTCCCTGCGCCGTTCGCGAACGACATTGCGGCCCGGGCCGCGAACAACAATGCGGTTCCGCCCGATCTGTCGCTGATGGTCAAGGCGCGGGAGGGTGGGGCGGCCTACGTCTATTCGCTGCTGACCGGCTTCCAGAACCAGCCGGCGGAGCTGCTGAAGAAGTTCCCGGACGCGAAAACCCCGCCGGGGCTGCACTACAATCCCTATTTCGCGAACCTCAATCTCGCGATGCCGCCGCCGCTCACCTCGAACGGACAGGTCACCTATGCCGACGGAACTCCGGCGACCGTCGACCAGATGGCCAAGGACGTGGCGGCCTTCCTCGTCTGGACGGCCGAGCCGAACCTCGAGGCACGGCATGCCGCGGGCACGGCGGCCGCCATCTTCCTGCTGTTCGCGACGATCCTCGCCTATCTCGCCTACCAACAGATCTGGCATGACGCGAAGCGCATAGTGCGGGTAACGGGGCCGCTCGAGCCGAAGAATCAGGCGAGGACGCGCCGAGCGAAGGCGAAGGAAGGCATCGCCGGCTGAGCTCGAGGCCCTCCGCTCTCCGACCGGCAAAAAATTCCATTCATCCCAGTGACATGGAGGAACGCGCAGAGGGCGGCGCATTGATGTTGTAACCTCACCTCGAAGGAGGGTGATATGCGCGCGCCTCTTGCAACCCTGATCCTTGCGGCGGCCGGCCTCTCGCTCGGCGGCTGCGCTTATGGCGACCTCGGCGTCGGCCTCGGCTACGGCGATCCCTACGGCTATGGCTACGGGCCTTACGGCAGCTACGGCTATGATCCCTATGGGTACGGCTACGGTGGCTATGGCGGCTACGGCTACGGCTCGCCTTATTTCGGCGGCTATTATGGTTCGCCGTTCGGCTGGTACGACAATTATTACTATCCGGGCACCGGCTACTACGTCTACGACACCTACCGCCGTCCGCACATATGGAGCGACGCTCAGCGCCGCTATTGGAGCCAGCGCATGCAGCGCTCGCGGACGACCGGCACCACGACGACGACGGTCGTCACTCGACCCAACTGGAGCGGCTTCAGCCGCCGTTCGGAGGCCGGCTCGTCAGACTGGCAGTCGGCGCGCCAGCAGCGAGTCCAGGTTTGGCAGCAGCGGCAGTCCGAGAGGGCGGACCGCGCGGATGCTCGTGTCCAGCGGCAGTCGTCGAACCACCGCCGCCACGACGATAACGGCAATCGCAGCGACGATCAGTAGGCCGGTCGGGCGGCGGTCTCTTCGGACGGCCGCCGCCGGATCAGCACGATCGAGGTGAACCGCATCACCGGGACATCGTCCTGGTTGGTGACGGTCGTCTCGGTTCGGAACGATCCGATGTGCGGCTTGCTGCGCGAGGGCGTCTTGTCGACTATCTTGCCGCGCACGTGCAGCGTGTCGCCGGGATAGACGGGCTTCAGCCAGCGCAGCTCGTCGATACCGGGTGAGCCGAGCCCGGCCTGCCCGTGCTTGACCACGTGCCGAGCGATTACCGCCATGGTCATTGCCGCCGTGTGCCAGCCGCTGGCCGCGATCTGCCCGAAATGGGTCTTCGCCGCCTCCTCGTCCGAGATGTGGAACGGCTGCGGATCATATTTGTGAGCGAACTCGAGCACTTCCTCGCGAGTGACTTCATAGGAGCCGAAATAGGTCTCGGCGCCGATCTCCAGGTCTTCGAAATAGCGCATCGAGCCCGCGCATAGCGGCGTGCATCGCTTGGCGCTACGGTGCGGGCGTGGCGACTGAAGCACCCATCGGCACCCGCTGGCACCCGCGCCTGATCGAGGCCGCGATGGCGCTCAACGAGAATCGGCTCGACGTGGCCGAGCGGCTCCTGAAGCCGCACCTCAAGGAAGACCCGTTCGATGTTCGCGCGATCCGGATGCTGGCCGAGCTTGCGGCGCGCATCGGCCGCTGGCGCGATGCCGAAAATCTCCTCCGCCGCGCGGTCGAGCTCGCGCCTGGCTGGGCTG